>NZ_AJRH01000052.1:0-9232 GCF_000297015.1 Streptococcus sp. GMD6S
ACTGCGTCAAGTAACTAGATGAAAAACTTGTTTTCTAGCTGTTACTGAGTATAGTCTTTTTATCTTGAGCCTTAAGCTTAGAAAGCGAGGTAACATTATGAAAGCAATCGGTACGCAAATATTACAGACAGAACGTTTAATTTTGAGAAGATTTGTGGAGAGTGATGCAGAAGCCATGTTTCAAAATTGGGCTTCGTCTGCTGAGAATCTGACCTATGTCACCTGGGATCCTCATCCTGATGTTGAAGCGACTCGGAACTCGATTCGAAATTGGGTTGCATCCTATACTAATCCCAACTATTACAAATGGGCCATTTGTCTCAAAGAGAACCCAGAGCATGTGATAGGAGATATCAGCATCATTGAAATGCACGAGGAAGATTTAAGTTGTGAAATTGGGTATGTTTTAGGAAAAAACTTTTGGGGCCGAGGTATGATGACAGAGGCCTTGAAAGCTGTGTTAGATTTTTGTTTTACTCAAGCAGGCTTTCAAAAAGTCAGAGCTCGTTACGCTAGTCTCAATCTAGCTTCAGGCCGTGTTATGGAAAAAGCGGGAATGTCTTATCTAAAAACCATTGCCAATGGTGTGGAGAGAAAAGACTACGTTGCGGACCTTATTTATTACCAGATAAGTAGGGAGGACAGGTGATTCTCTTTTCTGTTTCTACCAAAGTCAGACCTTGTCTGGCTTTTTTTGTGCCAGATTTCTAAATAAGCTGATTAAATTCCTATTTTTCCCTATCATTGTCCCTGTTTTTTCTGGAGTTTTGGGGATATAATAGACCTATCAAATCAAAGAATGGAGGAAGGCAATGGACAATGTAATCTTTTTTATTAGTGTTTTTCTTGCTGGAATTCTTTCCTTCTTTTCTCCTTGTATTTTACCCTTGTTGCCAGTCTATGCAGGAGTCTTATTGGATGATAAGAATGATGCTCAGGCTTCTAGTGGAAAATTTTCAATCTCACTTGTTAGTTTATTGCGAACTTTGGCCTTTATAGCGGGGATTTCTTTTATCTTTATCTTACTGGGTTATGGAGCTGGTTTTTTAGGCAATTTGCTGTATGCTTCCTGGTTTCAGTATGTGACAGGTGCGATTATCATTCTCTTGGGCTTACACCAGATGGAAGTCCTACATTTGCAGGGGCTTTACAAGGAAAGAAGGCTACAATTAAAGAGACAGGGGCAAAAGGGTAACGGCTATAGTCAGGCATTTTTACTGGGGTTGACCTTTAGTTTTGCTTGGACGCCATGTGTGGGGCCAGTTCTGGGCTCTGTTTTGGCCTTGGCGGCTTCAGGTGGTTCAGGAGCTTTGCAGGGTGCTGGTCTCATGTTGGTTTTCACGCTGGGTTTGGCGCTACCATTTTTGGTTCTAGCTCTTGCTTCCAGTTATGTTTTGAAACATTTCCGAAAACTCCATCCTTATCTCGGAACCCTCAAAAAAGTAGGTGGTTTCCTCATTATCGTGATGGGAATCTTGGTGCTTTTGGGAAATGCTTCCATTTTGACTACATTATTTGAATAGAGAGGAAAAAGAAATGAAAAAATGGCAAACATGTCTCCTTGGAGTAGGCTCAATCTGTTGTTTGGCAGCCTGTTCGGCTAAAAACATGTCAGACGAGTCTACTATGAAGGAGCAATCCAAAACAGAACAAGTTAGTTCACAAACTGCGACTAAAGGTCAGGAAGTCGCTGATTTTGAATTGACAGGTGTAGATGGCAAGACCTATCGTTTATCTGATTACAAGGGCAAGAAAGTTTATCTCAAATTCTGGGCTTCTTGGTGTTCCATCTGTCTAGCCAGCCTTCCAGATACGGACGAAATCGCTAAGGATGCTGGTGATGACTATGTAGTTTTGACAGTGGTCTCTCCTGGTCATAAGGGGGAGCAATCTGAAGCGGACTTTAAGAATTGGTACAAGGGCTTGGATTATAAAAATTTTCCAGTTCTAATTGATCCATCAGGCAAACTTTTGGAAAGTTATGGTGTCCGTTCCTACCCGACTCAAGCCTTTATAGACAAGGAAGGCAAGCTGGTCAAAACACAACCAGGTTTTATGGATAAGGATATGATTTTAAAAGAATTGAAAGAAATGGGGTAGAGAAAGGCTATGAATGATAAAGTAAAACTTTTTGTCTTGGCAGGGGTTATTCTCCTAGCCATAACCGGTTTCTATTTTCTATTGATGCGAAATGCAGGGCAGACAGATAGCTCGCAAATTGAGAAAGCATCCGTTAGCCAAGGAGGAAAAACAGTGAAAAAAACAGAAATTAGTAAAGACGCAGACTTGCACGAAATTTATCTAGCTGGAGGTTGTTTCTGGGGAGTGGAGGAATACTTCTCACGCGTGCCTGGAGTGACAGATGCCGTTTCAGGCTATGCGAACGGTAGAGGGGAAACAACCAAGTACGAATTGATCAATCAAACAGGACATGCGGAGACTGTCCATGTCACCTATGATGCTAATCAAATTTCCCTCAAGGAAATCCTGCTTCATTACTTCCGCATCATTAATCCAACCAGCAAAAATAAACAAGGAAATGATGTGGGGACCCAGTATCGTACTGGCGTTTATTACACAGATGAAAAGGATTTGGAGGTAATCAACCAAGTCTTTGATGAGGTGGCTAAGAAATACGACCAACCTCTGGCAGTTGAAAAGGAAAACTCGAAGAATTTTGTGGTGGCGGAGGATTATCACCAAGACTACCTCAAGAAAAATCCAAATGGCTACTGTCATATCAATGTTAATCAGGCTGCCTACCCTGTCATCGATGCCAGTAAATATCCTAAACCAAGCGATGAAGAATTGAAAAAGACCTTGTCACCTGAGGAGTATGCAGTTACCCAGAAAAATCAAACAGAACGAGCTTTTTCAAACCGCTATTGGGATAAATTTGAATCCGGTATCTATGTGGATGTGGCAACTGGTGAACCCCTCTTTTCATCAAAGGACAAGTTTGAGTCTGGTTGTGGCTGGCCTAGTTTCACCCAACCAATCAGCCCAGATGTTGCTACCTACAAGGAAGATAAGTCTTACAATATGACACGCATGGAAGTGCGGAGCCGAGTTGGAGATTCTCACCTTGGCCATGTTTTTACGGATGGACCACAGGACAAGGGTGGCTTACGCTACTGTATCAATAGTCTCTCTATCCGCTTTATTCCCAAAGACCAAATGGCAGAAAAAGGCTATGCCTATTTACTAGATTATGTCGATTAAGAAGTCTTTCCTAAGCAGTTAGAGGAGAATTTTGCTATACTGATACTAGTAAGTGGTAAAGGAGCAGAGCATGACCTACACAATCTTAATCGTAGAAGATGAGTATCTGGTAAGACAAGGCTTGACCAAGCTGGTCAATGTAGCAGCCTACGATATGGAAATCATCGGTCAGGCTGAAAATGGAAGACAGGCTTGGGACTTGATTCAAAAGCAGGTGCCAGATATCATTTTAACCGATATTAACATGCCTCAGCTGAATGGCATCCAGTTGGCTAGTCTGGTACGAGAAACCTATCCTCAGGTTCACCTAGTTTTTTTGACAGGTTACGATGATTTTGAGTATGCCTTGTCTGCTGTCAAACTCGGTGTGGATGACTACTTGCTCAAGCCCTTTTCGCGTCAGGATATTGAGGAAATGTTAGGGAAAATCAAGCAAAAACTAGACAAGGAAGAAAAGGAAGAGCAGTTACAAGATTTATTAACTGATAAGTTTGAGGGAAACCTGGCCCAGAAAATCCAGTCCCATCTGGCTGACAGTCAATTTAGTTTAAAGAGCTTGGCCAGTGATTTGGGCTTTAGCCCAACTTATTTGAGTTCCTTGATTAAGAAAGAGTTGGGTTTGCCTTTTCAGGATTACCTGGTGAGGGAGCGTGTCAAACAAGCTAAGCTCTTACTTCTGACCACGGATTTAAAGATTTACGAGATCGCGGAGAAGGTTGGTTTTGAAGATATGAACTACTTTACCCAACGTTTTAAACAGATTGCAGGTGTGACACCTCGTCAGTTTAAGAAGGGAGAAGGCCGATGAAGCGTTCTTCTCTTTTAGTCAGAATGGTTATTTCCATCTTTCTGGTCTTTCTCATTCTCCTAGCTCTGGTTGGGACTTTCTACTATCAATCTAGTTCATCAGCCATTGAGGCCACTATTGAGGGCAATAGCCAAACGACCATCAGCCAAACTAGCCACTTTATTCAGTCTTATATCAAAAAATTAGAAACCACCTCTACCAGTTTGACCCAGCAGAAGGATGTCTTAGCCTATGCTGAGAATCCTAACCAAGACCAAGTCAAGGGAATCCGAGATCTGTTTTTGACGATCTTAAAGGCAGACCAGGACTTGAAAACGGTGGTACTGGTCACCAAATCCGGTCAGGTCATTTCTACAGATGACAGTGTGCAGATGAAAACTTCCTCAGATATGATGGCTGAGGATTGGTACCAAAAGGCCATTCATCAGGGAGCTAAGCCAGTTTTGACACCAGCTCGTAAATCAGATAGTCAGTGGGTTATTTCTGTCACTCAGGAACTTGTCGATACAAAGGGATCCAATCTTGGTGTACTTCGTTTGGATATTTCCTACGAAACCCTGGAAGCCTATCTCAACCAACTCCAGTTGGGTCAGCAGGGCTTTGCCTTTATCATCAATGAAAACCATGAATTTGTCTACCATCCTAAACGTACTGTCTATAGCTCAGCGAGTGAAATGGAGGCCATGAAACCCTACATCGAGACGGGGCAGGGCTATACGCTGGACCATCAATCCTACGTTAGTCAGGAACAGATTACAGGTACTGATTGGACGGTTATAGGCGTGTCTTCGTTGGAGAAGTTAGACCAGGTTCGGAGTCAACTCATGTGGACCTTGCTTGGTGCTAGTGCCTTATCTCTTCTTGCCTGTCTCTGCTTGGTGTGGTTCAGTCTCAAGCGCTGGATTGCCCCTTTGAAGGATTTGAGAGAAACCATGCTGGAAATTGCTTCTGGTACACAAAATCTGCGTGCCAAGGAAGCTGGTGCCTATGAACTGAGAGAAGTGACTCGTCAGTTCAATGCCATGTTGGATCAGATTGATCAGCTGATTGCAGCTATTCGCAGGCAGGAAGAAGCGACCCGGCAGTATGAGCTTCAAGCCTTGTCAAGTCAGATTAACCCCCATTTCCTCTATAACACCTTGGACACTATCATCTGGATGGCTGAATTTCAGGATAGTCAGCGAGTGGTTCAGGTGACCAAGTCCTTGGCAACCTATTTCCGCTTGGCGCTCAATCAAGGCAAGGATTTGATTTCTCTTTCTGATGAAATCAATCATGTCCGCCAGTACCTCTTTATCCAGAAACAACGCTATGGTGATAAGCTGGAGTATGAGATTGATGAAGATTCTGCTTTTGATAATTTAGTCTTGCCTAAACTGGTGTTGCAACCTCTTGTAGAAAATGCCCTTTACCATGGTATTAAGGAGAAGGAAGGTCATGGACATATTAAAGTTTCTGTTCAGAAACAGAATACAGGGCTTGTCATCCGCATTGAGGATGATGGCGTTGGCTTCCAAAATCCTGGTGATAGCAGTCAAAGTCAGCTCAAACGTGGGGGAGTTGGCCTTCAAAATGTCGACCAACGACTCAAACTTCATTTTGGAGAAAACTATCAGATGAAGATCAATTCTGCACCCGAAAAAGGGACAACAGTTGAAATATACATTAATAAAATAGCAATTAGCTAACTCCCAGTTCACTCTGGGAGTTTTGCTTTTAAAAATCAGAATGATTAGTTGGCCTTGATAAAATCAGTAAAAAAAGATATGATAGATAATGACAAAAGAGGTATCAAGTATGAAGGAAAAAGACATTCAAAGAGCAACAAGCCAGATTGTTGAAGATGTATTAGAAAAGGCCAATTTGAAGCAAGGGGCTATCTTTGTTTTGGGCCTTTCTTCTAGTGAGGTGATAGGTGGTCAGATTGGCAAGGAATCCAGTCAAGAAATTGGGGAAATCATTGTGAAGACCATTCTAGATATCCTAGAGGAAAAAGGAATTCATCTAGCTGTTCAAGGTTGTGAACATGTTAATCGTGCCCTCGTTGTTGAACGTCAGCTGGCAGAGCGGTTTGGTCTTGAAATCGTCAGTGTCCTTCCTACACTTCATGCAGGAGGTTCGGGTCAGTTGGCAGCCTTCAAGTTTATGCGGGATCCAGTTGAGGTTGAATTTATCAAGGCCCATGCTGGATTGGATATCGGAGACACTGCAATTGGCATGCATGTCAAGCATGTTCAGGTTCCGATTCGCCTTCTTTTGAGAGAAATTGGTCATGCCCATGTAACGGCTCTAGCTAGTCGTCCCAAACTAATCGGAGGTGCGCGTGCGCAGTATCCAGAAGATTCTATCAGAAAGTCATAAAATCATTCGATAGTAACAGAAGAAAAGCAAAAGACAGAGGAAAAATGGTATAGATACCATGACTTCCTCTGTTCTTTTTTGTTGAATTTTTGTGTAAAGTGCTCCAAATAAGACCAGTTTTTACAAGAAGAAGGGGTGCTATCTGATGGAGAATTGCTAAAAGTAGAAAAAAGCAATTTAGAGAAGATTTTTCGTTATAGAAATCAGTAAACAAAGCTGGATTTAGCTGTTCTAGGTCGGCTTTTTTGTGCTATACTTAAGATATGCATAGAAAAACAGTGATTGATTTTAGGGCTTTGGGGGAGAGATACACCTTTACCCAGCCTATCAAAGAGTTAAAAACGAGAGATTTATCAGAAGTGGCAGACTTGCTGGCACAAGTGGAAAGCTACCAAGAGCAAGGTTATTATGTCGTGGGCTACGTCAGTTACGAGGCTGCACCTGCTTTTGAGGAAAAACTGGCAGTTCACAAGTCTCCTCTACTGGGCGAGTACTTGCTTTACTTTACAGTTCATGATAGGGTAGAAACATCACCTATTCCTCTGACTTATGAGGAAGTAGATCTGCCTTCAAAGTGGCAGGAAGAAACATCTGCAGAAAACTATGAAAAGGCTATTACCCAGATTCACCATCATTTGCGGCAGGGGGACACCTATCAGGTCAACTACACCGTCCAACTCAAGCAAGATTTAAGTGCCAATCCTTTTGCCATCTACAATCGCATGGTGGTAGAGCAGGAGGCGGGATACAATGCTTATGTAGAACATGACGAGATGGCAGTGATTTCCATGAGCCCAGAACTCTTTTTTGAGCAAAATGACCGAGAATTAACGACTCGCCCAATGAAGGGAACAACCCAGCGGGGAGTGACTGACCAAGAAGACCTTGCCCAAGCTAGCTGGCTAGAACAGGATCCTAAAAATCGCTCTGAAAACATGATGATTGTGGACCTCTTGCGCAACGATATGAACCGTATTTCTGAAGTGGGCAGTGAATATGTGGAGCGTCTGTGCCAAGTGGAGCAGTATTCAACCGTTTGGCAGATGACGTCGACCATCAAGAGTCAGTTACGACCGGATGTGGACCTAGTTGAAATCTTCCGTTCGCTCTTTCCATGTGGATCCATCACAGGAGCTCCCAAAATTGCTACCATGGAAATCATCAAGAACTTGGAGCCCCAACCCAGAGGAATTTACTGCGGAACGATTGGTCTCTTGCTTCCAAATGGACGACGGATTTTCAATGTCGCCATTCGGACTATTCAACTCTATATGGGCCAAGCTATCTATGGAGTTGGCGGAGGGATTACTTGGGATAGTACTTGGGAATCTGAATACCGAGAGGTTCATCAAAAGGCAGCTGTACTCTACCGTAAACAAGCACGTTTCCAATTGATTACAACTGGGAAAATCAGCCAAAAACAACTGCTTTTTGAAGATCAACATCTGGAAAGACTGACAAAGGCGAGTCGTTATTTTGCCTATCCTTTTGATCCAGAAGAACTGAGACAAAAGATAGAGGAAGAGTGTCGAGCTTGTGATGTTAATCAAGACTACCGCTTACGAATTACCCTCAGCAAGTCTGGAGAGATGGAACTCAGTCGCCAAATCTTAGCACCCCTCAGTCCAAGTTTCTGCAAAGCCAAACTTTGTCTGCAAGAAACAGATTTGAATCAATCATTTACTTACTTTAAAACAACTCATAGACCACACTTAAGTCTAGGGGAACAGGAAATCATTTACCATAATGCAGCAGGAGAACTGCTTGAGACCTCTATTGGAAATCTGGTCTTAAAAATTAATGGTAAACTCTACACACCGCCTATCAGACTTGGAATTTTACCAGGAATTTATCGTCAGCATTTGCTGGAAACAGGACAGGTAAAAGAGAAAATTACGACTTTGGAAGACCTGAACCAAGCAGAAGCTATCTATGGCTGTAACGCAGTCAGAGGTTTGTATGAGTTGGAAGTGATATAATTATAAATTTTTTAATTAATTTTTAGATTTATTTGTTAATATTTAATATTTGATTTGAAAGCAAAATTAAATATATGGTATACTATAGGTATAAATCATTAAAAACAATGGAGATTTTTATGAAAAAATCAAAAAAAATTTTAGTAACCAGCTTAGCCGCTGCAACACTGGGACTTATTTCATTTGCGGATACAACTGGAGACTTTCCTTTCTCGGCTCAGCATGTTTCTGCTCAAGAAAAGGATGTGTCTAAAAATGGTAAGGTTGTAAAAGAGAATACAACTTCGGCGCCAAATCAAGCTGAAAAATCAAAAACACCAGCGCAAAATCCTGCTGAGAAACCAAAAACACCAGCACCGAAACCAGAACCAAAACCAGCGCCAAAGCCAGCGCCGAAACCAGCTGAGAAACCGAAAACACCAGCTCAAAAACCTGCTGAGAAACCTAAAAATACAAGTCCTAAAGAGGATAAGTCCAAATCTACAGCTCAGTCTGGTTGGGTAGGCTCATCGTACTATGAAAATGGTACTAAAGTTACTAATAAGTGGATTTTTGATAAAAAAGCTAATTCTTATTTCTATCTAAATGCTTCGGGAAACTATGTCCAAAATGCTTGGGTAGGCAATTACTATCTTAAATCAGATGGTAAAATGGCTAAGAGTGAATGGATTTATGATAAAAACTATGGATCCTATTATTATCTAACCGCAGAAGGTAGCTACGCTCGAAACGCATGGGTAGGTAATTACTATCTCAAATCAAATGGGAAGAGAGCTAAAAATGAATGGATTTATGACAATAACTATGGGTCATACTATTATTTAACAGGAGAAGGCAGCTACGCTCGCAACACATGGGTAGG
>NZ_AJRH01000053.1:0-8790 GCF_000297015.1 Streptococcus sp. GMD6S
CTTGGGGTCATGTTTAATGCCATCTATGCGGCTCAAAACAAGCAAACCTTCCTTTACCATGGCCAAGAAGTGGAAACTTCAGGAAATCCTTTGGCCCACGTTATCCTTCGTGGTGCCATGAACGAATATGGTAAAAATGAACCCAATTTCTACTATGAAACCCTCTTAAATGCCATCAATCGCTATGAGACTATGGGACTTGAAAATCCCTTCATTATCATCGATACCAATCATGACAATTCAGGCAAGCAGTATATGGAACAAGTTCGCATTGTTCGTCAAGCCTTGCTGAATCGTGACTGGAATGAAAAGATTAAAAAGACGGTTCGAGGCTTTATGATCGAATCTTACCTAGCAGACGGTCGCCAAAACCAACCAGAGGTCTTTGGCTGCTCCATAACTGACCCTTGTCTAGGTTGGGAAAATACAGTAGCCTTGGTAGAAGAAATTTATACCACCTTAACAAAATAAGTGAAAAGGATGGAGTTGGGGGAATCTCAGCTCCTTTTATGAGTATGATAGTTGGACACG
Source organism: Streptococcus sp. GMD6S (assembly GCF_000297015.1). Next base: position 532 of record NZ_AJRH01000053.1, read on the forward strand.
GAATTGACATCGAAGAATTGGCTTCGATAGAAAACGCAGTTACACGACGTGAGGGCTTTGCTAAACGCGTGCTGACCCCTAAAGAATTGGAGCGTTTTACCAGTCTCAAAGGGCGCAGACAGATCGAATACTTGGCAGGTCGCTGGTCAGCTAAGGAGGCCTTTTCCAAGGCTATGGGAACTGGTATTGGCAAACTGACCTTTCAGGATTTGGAAGTTTTGAACAATGAACGAGGCGCGCCTTATTTTAGTCAGGCACCATTTTCAGGAAAGATTTGGCTATCTATCAGCCATACAGATCAGTTTGTGACAGCCAGTGTCATTTTGGAGGAAAATCATGAAAGCTAGTCCACATAGACCAACCAAGGCTCTGATATTTCTGGGAGCTATTCGACAAAATATTCAGCAAATGGGGGCTCATATCCCTGAAGGAACGCTCAAGTGGGCAGTGGTCAAGGCCAATGCCTATGGTCATGGGGCTGTTGCCGTTGCCAAGGCTATTCAAGATGATGTTGATGGATTTTGTGTTTCCAATATTGATGAAGCCATCGAACTTCGTCAGGCTGGACTTAGCAAGAAAATCCTCATCTTAGGAGTTTCTGAACTAGAAGCTGTTGCTCTAGCTAAAGGATACGACATCACCTTGACAGTGGCTGGGCTGGAGTGGATTCAAACGCTCTTAGACAAGGAAGCAGATTTGACTGGCTTGACTGTCCACCTCAAGATTGACTCAGGGATGGGACGAATTGGTTTCCGAGATTCCAGTGAGGCTGAGCAGGCTCAAACCTTGCTCCAACAACACGGTGCTCGTGTTGAGGGGATTTTTACCCACTTTGCTACTGCAGATGAAGAATCAGATGCCTATTTTATTGCCCAGTTAGAATGCTTTAAAGCTATTTTGGCAAGTATGAAGGAAGTTCCAGAACTGGTTCATGCCAGTAACTCGGCAACGACCCTCTGGCATGCAGAGACTATTTTCAATGCAGTCCGTATGGGAGATGCCATGTATGGTCTCAATCCAAGTGGAGAGGTCTTGGACTTACCCTATGATTTGACACCAGCCTTGACCTTGGAGTCTGCCCTAGTTCATGTCAAGACAGTTCCAGCTGGAGCTTGCATGGGCTATGGAGCCACCTATCAAGCGGATAGTGAGCAAGTCATTGCGACGGTGCCAATCGGTTATGCGGATGGTTGGACACGAGACATGCAAAATTTCTCTGTCTTGGTAGAGGGACAAGCTTGCCCAATCGTCGGTCGGGTTTCTATGGACCAAATTACCATTCGTTTGCCTAAGGTTTACCCGCTAGGAACAAAAGTAACCTTAATTGGCTCCAACGGTGACAAGAAAATCACAGCTACTCAGGTAGCGACCTACCGTGGAACCATTAACTATGAGGTGGTTTGCCTCCTCAGCGACCGCATTCCGAGAGAATATTATTAAAAAAGAAAGGAGTGGAGCATGAATCTACATCAACCCTTGCATGTCTTGCCTGGTGTGGGACCAAAGTCAGCAGAGAAATACGCTAAACTAGGAATTGAAAACTTACAAGACCTCTTGCTCTACTTTCCTTTCCGTTATGAAGATTTCAAGACCAAGCAGGTCCTAGAGCTGGAAGATGGTGAAAAGGCTGTTCTATCTGGTCAAGTCGTGACTCCTGCCAGTGTCCAGTATTATGGTTTTAAGCGTAATCGCCTGCGCTTTAGCCTCAAGCAGGGAGAAGTCGTTTTTGCGGTTAATTTCTTTAACCAGCCTTATCTAGCAGATAAGATAGAATTGGGAGCAACGCTTGCCATTTTTGGAAAATGGGACCGTGCCAAGGCCAGTCTGACTGGGATGAAGGTTCTAGCTCAGGTGGAAGATGACCTCCAACCTGTCTATCGTCTGGCTCAAGGAATCAGTCAGGCAGGACTGGTCAAGGTTATCAAGACAGCCTTTGATCAAGGGTTGGACCTCTTAATAGAGGAAAATCTTCCCCAGTCTTTACTTGATAAATACAAACTCATGTCCCGTTGTCAGGCAGTTCGTGCTATGCATTTTCCAAAGGATTTGGCAGAATATAAGCAGGCCCTTCGCCGTATCAAGTTTGAGGAACTCTTTTATTTTCAGATGCAGTTGCAGACACTCAAGTCTGAAAATAGAGTTCAAGGAAGCGGTCTGGTTCTGAATTGGTCTAAGGAAAAGGTGACAGCTACTAAAGAAAATCTGCCTTTTGCTCTGACCTCAGCTCAGGAAAAGAGTTTGCAGGAAATTTTGACCGACATGAAGTCCGACCACCACATGAATCGTCTCCTGCAAGGGGATGTGGGGAGCGGAAAAACGGTGGTTGCTGGTTTGGCCATGTTTGCGGCGGTGACGGCTGGCTACCAGGCAGCTCTCATGGTGCCAACAGAAATCCTTGCGGAGCAACACTTTGAGAGTTTACAGAACCTTTTTCCAGACTTGAAACTGGCTCTCTTGACAGGTTCCTTAAAAGCTGCAGAGAAAAGAGAAGTTTTAGAGACCATTGCCAAGGGTGAGGCCGACCTTATTATCGGAACCCATGCTTTGATACAAGATGGGGTGGATTATGCTCGTCTTGGATTGATTATCATTGATGAGCAGCACCGTTTTGGTGTGGGCCAAAGGCGTATTTTACGGGAAAAAGGGGACAATCCTGACGTTCTCATGATGACGGCGACGCCCATTCCACGAACCTTGGCTATCACAGCCTTTGGCGATATGGATGTTTCTATTATTGACCAGATGCCAGTAGGGCGGAAGCCTATTGTAACTCGCTGGATTAAGCATGAGCAGCTACCTCAGGTCTTGACTTGGTTAGAGGGGGAAATCCAAAAAGGTTCGCAAGCCTATGTCATCTCTCCCTTGATTGAAGAATCTGAAGCTCTGGATTTGAAAAATGCCATTGCCTTATCTGAGGAGTTGACAGCTCATTTTGCAGGTAAGGCCGAAGTGGCTCTGCTACATGGTAAGATGAAGAGTGACGAAAAAGACCAGATTATGCAGGAGTTCAAAGAGAGAAAAACGGATATTCTGGTTTCGACGACGGTTATCGAGGTTGGGGTCAATGTTCCCAATGCGACCGTCATGATTATCATGGATGCCGATCGGTTCGGTCTCAGCCAGCTTCACCAGCTCAGAGGTCGTGTTGGTCGGGGAGACAAGCAGTCTTATGCTGTTCTTGTGGCTAATCCCAAGACGGACTCTGGGAAGGACCGCATGTGCATCATGACAGAAACCAACAATGGATTTGTCCTTGCGGAGGAAGATTTGAAAATGCGTGGATCGGGTGAAATTTTTGGAACCAGACAGTCAGGACTTCCAGAGTTTCAAGTGGCTGATATTATCGAAGACTTTCCTATTTTGGAAGAAGCCAGAAAGGTTGCCAGCTACATTAGTTCGATAGAAGGTTGGCAAGAGGATCCAGAATGGCGCATGATTGCTCTCCATCTAGAAAAGAAAGAACATCTAGATTAATACTCTTCGAAAATCTCTTCAAACCACGTCAACGTCGCCTTGCCGTAGGTATGGTTACTGACTTCGTCAGTTCTATCTGCAACCTCAAAACCGTGTTTTGAGCTGACTTCGTCAGTTCTATCCACAACCTCAAAACCGTGTTTTGAGCAACCTGCGGCTAGTTTCCTAGTTTGCTCTTTGATTTTCATTGAGTATAAGCCTTTTCTAAGAAATCTATAAGCTAGCTTTTAGGTTTGGATCTTATACTAGAGTCATCAAAAAGAAACGAGGACTCTCACATGACTATTAAAGTAACCTACCAAAAGAAATTCCAAACCGTCAAACTAGAGAAAGGAGCTAGCACCTATTGATACACAGAGAGCGGAAACGCTCTTTTTATTTTTAAAACTACTTTCAGACGATAGGTTTGAGGAAAGAGAATCTAAAATCACTTTCTATTTAGAATTCTTTCTTGCATTGCTTTCCTAGATATGCTAGAGTTATGATAGCGATTACAAAACTAAAGGAGCATGCTATGAAAAATCCAGCTTTATTAGAAGAAATCAAGACTTATAGAGGGCGAGATGAAGTTCCAGAAGATTTTGATGCTTTCTGGGATGAGGAAGTCAAAAAAGTTTCATCTCTTCCAGCCTACCAGTTGGAGGAAAGAGATTTCCATATTCCCCAAGTCAAGTGCTATGAGCTAACCTTTGAGGGAACCAATGAAGGTAAGGTCTATGCACGGGTCGTCCTTCCAAAAAGTGAGGAGAAAGTTCCCCTAATTTTCCATTTTCACGGTTATATGGGACGTGGCTGGGACTGGACCGACATGCTGGCCTTCACCGTGGCTGGTTACGGGGTTGTTTCCATGGACGTTCGTGGCCAATCAGGCTATTCGCAAGACGGCTTGCGCTCTCCACTAGGAAATACGGTGAAGGGACATATCATCCGTGGTGCTGTGGAAGGTCGGGAACATCTCTTTTATAAGGATGTCTATCTGGATATTTACCAGTTGATCGAAATTGTTGCTAGTCTGCCACAGGTAGATGAGGAAAGACTTTCTAGCTATGGTGCCTCACAAGGAGGAGCTTTAGCTCTGGTTGCAGCAGCGCTCAATCCTCGGATTCAGCGAACAGTTGCCATCTATCCCTTCTTGTCCGACTTTAGACGAGTGCTTGAGATTGGCAATACCAGTGAAGCCTATGACGAACTTTTCCGTTATTTCAAGTTCCACGATCCCTTCCATGAAACAGAGGAGGAAATCATGGCGACTCTTGCCTATATCGATGTGAAGAATCTTGCCCATCGTATCAAAGGAGAGGTCAAGATGATTACGGGCTTGGATGACGATGTTTGCTATCCTATTACCCAGTTTGCGATTTACAACCGTCTGACTTGCGACAAGGCCTATCGCATCATGCCAGAGTATGCTCACGAAGCCATGAATGTTTTTGTCAATGACCAAGTCTATAACTGGCTCTGTGGTAGTGAGATTTCTTTTTCTTATGTAAAAAAATAATTTTGAGAGGGCAGAAGCTCTCTTTTTTATGTCCAAAACCTGAAAGTACTTTTAGAAAATTTAAAATATTAAAATATTCTTAAAAGTAAAATCTATTCTGTGGGAACACAGATATAAATATAAGACTTTATTGTATAATAAAGGAAAAGTCACTTGTGAAAGGAGGAAGAAGGCTGCTGGGTGATTAAAAACTCGGGCTCAGCAGAAAATGGGAGAGGATTGGGAGCTCTCATTAAGTTGGATACTTTCTTGTAAAACTTGTCTCTTGAGAGACAATAAAAATTTTTAAAGAAAAAGAAAGCGCTTTATTTTATGAAAAATGAAAGGACAAACATGAATTACAAATCTTTAGATCGGAAACAGCGATACGGAATTCGAAAATTTGCAGTTGGGGCGGCATCTGTAGTGATTGGTACAGTAGTATTTGGAGCAAATCCAGTCTTAGCTCAAGAGCAAGCCAATGCAGCAGGGGCCAATACAGAAACTGTCGAACCTAGTCAAGGTTTATCAGAATTGCCAAAAGAAGTGTCCTCGGGAGATCTTGCTCATTTGGATAAGGATTTGGCTGGTAAATTGGCAGCAGCTCAAGACAACGGCGTTGAGGTGGACCAAGATCATTTGAAAAAAAATGAGAGTGCAGAATCAGAAACTCCATCCTCTACGGGAACCCCTGCAGAAGAAGCAAATAAGGAAGAGGAATCAGAGGATCAGGGTGCTATTCCTCGTGACTATTACTCAAGAGATTTAAAAAATGCTAATCCTGTCCTTGAAAAAGAAGATGTTGAAACCAATGCGGCAAATGGTCAGAGAGTCGATTTATCAAGTGAACTAGACAAACTAAAGCAACTAAAAAATGCTACAGTTCACATGGAGTTCAAACCAGATGCATCAGCTCCACGCTTTTACAATCTCTTCTCTGTATCCAGTGACACCAAGGAAAATGAGTACTTTACTATGTCGGTCCTTGATAATACAGCTCTTATTGAAGGGCGTGGCGCTAACGGGGAACAGTTCTATGATAAGTATACAGATGCTCCTTTGAAAGTTCGCCCAGGACAATGGAATTCCGTGACCTTTACTGTCGAACAACCGACAGCGGAGTTACCTCATGGTCGAGTTCGTCTCTATGTGAACGGTGTCTTATCTCGAACAAGTCTAAAATCTGGGAACTTCATCAAAGATATGCCAGATGTTAATCAAGCTCAACTTGGAGCAACCAAACGGGGCAAGAAAACAGTTTGGTCCTCAAATCTACAAGTCCGAAACCTAACCGTTTATGATCGTGCTTTAAGCCCAGATGAAGTTCAAACACGAAGTCAATTATTTGAAAGAGGTGAATTGGAACAGAAACTACCAGAAGGTGCGAAAATCTCTGAGAAAGAAGACGTCTTTGAAGGTGGTAGGAACAATCAACCAAATAAAGATGGTATCAAGAGCTATCGTATCCCAGCTCTTCTCAAGACAGATAAAGGAACGCTGATTGCAGGTGCAGATGAACGCCGTCTCCATTCGAGTGACTGGGGTGATATCGGCATGGTCATTAGACGCAGTGAAGATAATGGAAAAACATGGGGAGACCGAATCGTAATCTCAAATCCTCGTGACAATGAGCACGCTAAACATGCAGAATGGCCATCTCCAGTTAATATTGATATGGCCTTGGTGCAAGACCCTGAAACAAAGAGAATTTTTGCAATTTACGACATGTTCCTTGAAAGTAAGGCAGTATTTTCATTGCCGGGGCAAGCTCCGAAAGCTTATGAACAAGTGGGAGATAAAGTTTATCAAGTTTTATATAAGCAAGGAGAATCAGGTCGCTATACGATTCGAGAAAACGGAGAGGTTTTCGACCCTCAAAATAGAAAGACAGATTATCGTGTTGTCGTTGACCCTAAAAAACCAGCCTACAGCGATAAGGGAGATTTGTATAAAGGGAATGAGCTAATCGGAAATATTTATTTTGAATATAGCGAAAAGAATATTTTTAGAGTTTCCAATACCAACTACCTATGGATGTCCTACAGTGATGACGATGGGAAGACTTGGTCTGCACCAAAAGATATTACTCATGGGATTCGGAAAGATTGGATGCACTTCCTAGGAACTGGACCTGGTACTGGCATTGCCTTGCGTACAGGGCCTCATAAGGGAAGACTGGTGATTCCAGTTTATACAACAAACAACGTTTCCTACCTAAGTGGTTCTCAATCATCTCGTGTAATTTATTCAGATGATCATGGAGAAACATGGCAAGCAGGGGAAGCAGTTAATGATAACCGCCCAGTAGGCAACCAAACCATTCACTCTTCAACCATGAATAATCCAGGTGCCCAAAATACGGAGTCAACTGTTGTTCAGTTGAATAATGGGGATCTCAAGCTCTTTATGCGTGGGTTGACTGGTGATCTTCAGGTTGCGACCAGTCATGATGGGGGAGCAACGTGGGATAAGGAAATCAAACGTTATCCTCAAGTAAAAGACGTTTATGTTCAAATGTCCGCTATTCACACCATGCATGAAGGAAAGGAATACATTCTACTCAGCAATGCTGGTGGTCCTGGACGCAACAATGGTTTGGTTCACCTGGCTCGTGTTGAGGAGAATGGTGAGTTGACATGGCTGAAACACAATCCTATACAAAGTGGTAAGTTTGCATACAACTCGCTCCAAGAACTCGGAAATGGCGAATATGGTTTGCTTTATGAGCATGCGGATGGCAATCAAAACGATTATACTTTATCCTATAAGAAATTCAACTGGGATTTCTTAAGCAAAGACAGAATATCTCCTAAAGAAGCAAAAGTAAAATATGCTATTCAAAAATGGCCAGGTATTATAGCCATGGAGTTCGATTCGGAAGTATTGGTCAACAAGGCTCCGACCCTTCAATTGGCAAATGGCAAGACAGCAACCTTCATGACCCAATACGATACAAAAACTCTCCTATTCACAATAGATCCAGAGGATATGGGTCAAAGAATTACAGGTCTAGCTGAGGGTGCAATTGAAAGCATGCACAATTTACCAGTTTCTTTAGCTGGCTCTAAACTAAGCGATGGTATTAATGGCAGTGAAGCTGCTATCCATGAGGTTCCAGAGTTCACAGGTGGTGTTAATGCAGAAGAAGCAGCGGTTCATGAAGTTCCGGAGTATACAGGTCCAATGGCAACAGTAGGTGAAGAACCAGCTCCTACAGTAGAAAAACCAGAATTCACTGGTGGTGTCAATGCTGAGGAAGCCCCAGTGGCAGAGATGCCAGAGTACACCGGTCCATTATCAACAGTAGG
>NZ_AJRH01000054.1:0-8516 GCF_000297015.1 Streptococcus sp. GMD6S
AAAAGGCATGCTTGCTAGCAGTCCCAAAGCGGGTATCGATGGTTTCAAGTAGTGGTTTCATAAAAAAGCTTCCTGTAGAGGTTTTTGTTTAGTATAACATGAAATTGCCAATAACCGAATTTTAAAAAGTAAATGCCCCTATAAATTTCGGTTAATAATTTACAAATATTCATTCTTTTGTTAGAATGGAGACAATAAAAAAGAAAAGGGGATTTTTTTATGAGTGATTCGGTAAATAATGTGAATAACGAAGAATCTGTAGAGAAGGTTGAAAACACGCCTGTAGAGGATGTGGAGTCAGTTGCTACTCAAGAACCAGAAACTGTGGAAGAAACGGCTTCTGAGCAAGCAAAAGATGACCAATCTGAAGAAGTGGTGGAAGAGAAAGATTCTAAGCCAGAACAGAAAGAAGATGCAAAAGCTTCAGCTGAGGCTTCGGCTCAACAAGTCGTTGAAAAAACCAAAGGATTGTTTGCAACGAAACGCAAAGAAATCATTGCAGCTCTTGTGGCAGTAGCCGTTATTATTGTGGCATTTGTGGGATACAATGTTATCCAGTCACAACCAAAAAGCTTAATTGGCGACGTCAAAGTTGAGTTTTCAGGTTATGAAGAATCTGGAACGGTAACTTATAATAGTCAAGATATTGCTGAGAAAGTAGCAGAAATAGCATACCAAAAAGTAGGCTTTAATAAGGATCAGGCAGCGGGTTTGGCTAAAAAAGACCCTATTATTTACGCAGAAGTGTCAAGAGATGGCAAGTTGGCGTCTAAATTGATGCAAGCAGAAGCGATGATTAGTAGTGTCCATTATGAATTTGACAAAACAAATGGTCTCAAAAATGGGGACGAAGTTACATTCACCGTAACTACAAGCTCAAAGAACTCACCATTTAAAGCTGAAAAGAAAACTTTCAAAGTTGAAAACTTGAAAGAATATGAGAAGGTATCAACGGCTGATTTGCTCAAAGAAACTCCTGTGACATTTACTGGATTTAATGGGTATGGCATAGCGTCTATTACAGAAAATCCTAATAAAGACGCCTATTTCAACTTTGAAGATAACAAACGTCCGACAAACTTGAAGAACGGAGATACAGTTACTCTTACTGTTAGTGCGACCTATATCAATGAGTTAAAATCAAAAGGAAAAGTTGTTGACAACAATAAGGTCGAGGTGACTGTTGAAGGGTTGAAAGACTTAAAAGATGTGAAGAACTTTGCGGATCTTCTGAAAAAGAATGATGACTACAGCAAGTCTGAAAATCAAAATAGTTCCTTTAGCACCTACACTTTAGAGTCACAAGGCAGTTATTTGAAAGTCATCCCAGAAGAGAATAAAAAATCAAATGGGAAAGTTTCGTTGATAACAGTTTATAAAGTAACTTGGTCAAGTGGCAATTCAAAAGAAGTTCGTTACAAATACTATGGTTATCAAGCTTACCTTTTGAAGGACAATAATCTTGATCTTGATGCTGCTTCTAAAGTATCAAGTTGGGGATCAAAAGATTTAGAAGGTCTAAAAGCTGAACTGGCTACTGAAGGTTATAAGGTTTACGAAGAAAAGAAAAGTGAATAGAAAAGTTGGGGAGAGCCCCAACTTTTTTTTCATAAGTTTGTTTCAAAACGCCTTTAGTTTGTGTATATCTTTTGGAGGCGTTTTTTTTTATACTGAACATGAAACTTGTTTGAAAGAGGAAAAAATACTATGGTTTATTCGAAAGAAATTGTTAGAGAATGGCTAGACCAAGTAGCGGAGCGGGCTAAGGACCATCCCGAGTGGGTGGATGTCTTTGAGCGTTGCTATACAGACACCTTGGACAATACGGTCGAGATTCTAGAAGATGGCTCAACTTTTGTCTTGACAGGGGATATTCCTGCTATGTGGCTTCGGGATTCGACAGCCCAACTCAGACCCTACCTGCACGTGGCTAAAAGAGATCCTCTCTTGCGTCAGACCATTGCAGGTTTGGTCAAGCGTCAGATGACTTTGGTGCTCAAGGATCCTTATGCCAATTCCTTCAATATTGAGGAAAACTGGAAGGGGCACCATGAGACTGATCACACAGAGCTTAATGGCTGGATTTGGGAACGCAAGTACGAGGTGGATTCGCTTTGCTATCCTTTGCAGCTGGCTTATCTCCTTTGGAAAGAGACTGGCGAGACCAGTCAGTTTGATGAGACTTTTGTCACAGCGACCAAGGAAATTCTTCATCTCTGGACAGTGGAACAAGACCACAAGAACTCTCCTTATCGTTTTGTTAGGGATACGGACCGCAAGGAAGACACCTTAGTAAATGATGGCTTTGGACCTGATTTTGTAGTGACAGGTATGACCTGGTCAGCTTTTCGTCCGAGTGATGACTGCTGTCAGTATAGCTATTTGATTCCGTCCAATATGTTTGCCGTAGTCGTATTGGGGTATGTGCAAGAAATCTTTGCAGAACTAGACCTAGCTGATAGCCAAAACATCGTGGCAGACGCTAAGCGTCTCCAAGCAGAGATTCAAGAAGGCATCGAAAACTATGCCTATACAACCAACAGCAAGGGAGAAAGGATTTACGCCTTTGAAGTGGATGGTCTAGGAAATGCTAGCATCATGGATGATCCAAACGTACCAAGTCTACTGGCTGCTCCATATCTTGGTTACTGTGCGATTGACGATGAGGTTTACCAAGCCACACGCCGTACCATTCTGAGCCCTGAAAATCCATATTTTTACCAAGGAGAATACGCTAGCGGTCTCGGAAGTTCTCATACCTTCTATCGCTATATCTGGCCGATTGCCCTTTCTATCCAAGGTTTGACAACAAGAGATAAGGCAGAGAAGAAATTCTTGCTGGATCAGCTCGTTGCCTGCGACGGTGGTACAGGTGTCATGCATGAAAGCTTCCACGTGGATGACCCAACGCTTTACTCACGTGAATGGTTCTCTTGGGCCAACATGATGTTTTGTGAATTGGTTTTGGATTATCTAGATATTCGCTAATACTCTTCGAAAATCTCTTCAAACCACATCAGCTTCGCCTTGCCGTATAGATGTTACTGACTTCGTCAGTTCTATCTGCAACCTCAAAACAGTGTTTTGAGCTGACTTCGTCAGTTTATCCACAACCTCAAAGCAGTGCTTTGAGCAGACTGTGGCTAGCTTCCTAGTTTGCTCTTTGATTTTTATTGAGTATAAGGAGCGCGCTTTAGTTTCACCGATTCGTGTCAGAATCACACCTTTACATTTAAAACGTTAAAATTTAAGTTAGAATGAGGTTTTACTTCATGGAAAATGTTGTTGTACATATTATCTCACATAGTCACTGGGACCGTGAGTGGTACTTACCTTTTGAAAGCCACCGTATGCAGTTGGTGGAATTATTTGATAATCTTTTTGACCTTTTTGAAAATGACCCTGAGTTCAAGAGTTTCCACTTGGATGGACAAACTATTGTCCTTGATGACTACTTGGAAATTCGCCCTGAAAATCGCGACAAAGTCCAACGTTACATCGACCAAGGCAAACTCAAAATTGGTCCTTTTTACATCTTGCAGGATGACTACTTGATTTCAAGTGAAGCCAATGTCCGCAATACCTTGATTGGTCAAGCAGAATGTGCAAAATGGGGCAAATCAACCCAGATTGGTTACTTCCCAGATACCTTTGGAAATATGGGACAAGCTCCCCAAATCCTTCAAAAATCAGGCATTCACGTGGCAGCCTTTGGTCGTGGTGTGAAGCCGATTGGATTTGACAACCAAGTTCTCGAAGATGAGCAGTTCACATCCCAGTTTTCAGAAATGTACTGGCAGGGTGCAGACGGAAGTCGTGTCCTCGGTATCCTCTTTGCCAACTGGTATAGTAATGGGAATGAAATCCCAGTTGATAAGGATGAGGCCCTGGCCTTCTGGAAACAAAAATTGTCAGACGTACGTGACTATGCTTCGACCAACCAATGGTTGATGATGAACGGATGTGACCACCAGCCTGTACAGCGAAATCTGAGTGAAGCCATTCGTGTGGCAAATGAACTCTTCCCAGATGTGACCTTTGTGCATAGTTCCTTTGATGACTATGTCCATGCAGTAGAAAGTGCTCTACCAGAGCAGTTATCAACGGTTACAGGTGAGTTGACAAGTCAGGAAACAGATGGCTGGTACACACTTGCCAACACTTCTTCATCACGGATTTACCTCAAACAAGCCTTCCAAGAAAATAGCAACTTGCTAGAACAAGTAGTGGAGCCATTGACTGTCATCACTGGTGGGCACAACCATAAGGAGCAGTTGACCTATGCTTGGAAAGTCCTTCTACAAAATGCGCCACATGATAGCATCTGTGGCTGTAGTGTGGACGAAGTTCACCGTGAGATGGAAACGCGTTTTGCCAAGGTCAACCAAGTTGGAAACTTTGTTAAGACCAATCTTCTCAACGAGTGGAAGGGCAAAATTGCAACTCACGAAGCGCAAAGCGACCATCTCTTTACTGTCATTAACACAGGTTTGCATGACAAGGTTGATACGGTCAGCACCGTGATTGATGTGGCGACTTGTGATTTCAAGGAATTGCACCCAACAGAAGGCTATAAGAAGATGGCAGCCTTGACCTTGCCAAGCTACCGTGTCGAAGACTTGGAAGGGCATGCTGTAGAAGCGAAAATCGAAGATCTGGGAGCTAACTTTGAGTATGATTTGCCAAAAGACAAGTTCCGTCAGGCTCGCATTGCTCGTCAAGTGCGCGTGACAGTACCTGTTCATCTGGCACCACTTTCTTGGACAACCTTCCAATTGCTCGAAGGAAAACAAGAACACCGTGATGGTATTTACCAAAATGGAGTAATTGATATGCCATTTGTAACGGTCAGTGTGGATGAAAACATCACGGTCTACGACAAGACAACTCATGAAGCGTATGAAGATATTATTCGCTTTGAAGACCGTGGTGACATCGGAAATGAGTACATCTATTTCCAACCAAAAGGAACAGAGCCTATCTACGCAGAGCTGAAAGGCTATGAAGTCCTGGAAAATACAGCACGTTTTGCTAAAATCTTGCTCAAGCATGAATTGACAATTCCAGTAAGTGCAGACGAAAAACTGGATGCGGAACAAAGAGGCATCATCGAGTTTATGACGCGTGAAGCAGGGCGCTCAGAAGAATTGACAACCCTTCCTCTGGAAACAGAGATGACCGTCTTTGTTGACAATCCACAAATCCGCTTCAAGACTCGCTTTACCAATACTGCCAAGGACCACCGTATCCGTCTCTTGGTTAAGACTCATAACACGCGTCCAAGCAATGACTCTGAAAGCATCTATGAGGTAGTAACACGACCAAACAAACCAGCTGCTTCTTGGGAAAATCCTGAAAATCCACAACACCAGCAAGCCTTCGTCAGCCTTTATGACGATGAAAAAGGGGTGACAGTGGCTAATAAAGGACTGCACGAGTATGAAATCCTTGGAGACGATACCATTGCTGTGACCATTCTTCGTGCCTCAGGTGAGTTAGGTGACTGGGGTTACTTCCCGACACCAGAGGCTCAGTGCTTGCGTGAGTTTGAAGTCGAGTTTGCTCTCGAATGCCACCAAGCAGGGGAACGCTTCTCAGCCTTCCGTCGTGCTAAAGCCTTCCAAACACCATTCACTAGTCTTCAAGTTGCTAAACAAGAAGGAAGTGTTGCTGCGACTGGCAGCCTCTTGTGCCATGCGGCGCTCAGCTTGCCACAAGTCTGCCCGACAGCCTTTAAGGTAGCTGAAAATGAAGAAGGATATGTACTTCGTTACTACAATATGAGTCAAGAAAATGTGCGTATATCAGAACACCAACAAACCATTTTGGACTTGCTTGAGCGGCCATATCCCGTTCATTCAGGACTCTTAGCACCACAAGAAATTCGCACAGAATTGATCAAAAAAGAAGACATTTAATAGTTTTAAAGTGTTTGATAACTAATACTATGAGATAGAAAGGAGGGGCGAAAGAGTAAGGACTAACTACTGATTCGCCCCTTTTTATGGGAAGAACAATGACCATTGCAACCATTGATATCGGAGGGACTGGGATTAAGTTTGCCAGTCTGACTCCTGATGGAAAGATACTAGATAAGACAAGTACTCCGACGCCAGAAAGTTTGGAGGATTTACTAGATTGGCTAGACCAACGCTTGGCAGAACAAGATTATAAGGGCATTGCCATGAGCGTTCCAGGCGCGGTCAATCAAGAAACAGGTGTGATTGAGGGAATCAGTGCCGTACCTTACATTCATGGCTTTTCTTGGTATGAGACGCTTGCTCATCATCAGCTACCTGTCCATCTAGAAAATGATGCCAACTGTGTTGGACTTAGTGAACTGCTGGCTCACCCAGAGATTGAAAATGCAGCCTGTGTCGTGATTGGGACAGGAATTGGCGGAGCTATGATAATCAATGGCAAACTTCACCGTGGTCGCCACGGCTTAGGTGGTGAGTTTGGCTATATGACAACCATTGAACCAGCTGAAAAACTCAACAACTGGTCGCTACTAGCCTCTACAGGAAACATGGTTCGCTACGTGATTGAAAAATCTGGTCAGACTGACTGGGATGGTCGCAAGATTTACCAAGAAGCTGCAGCAGGCAATGCCCTTTGCCAAGAAGCCATTGAACGTATGAACCGTAATCTGGCGCAAGGACTGCTCAATATCCAGTACCTCATCGACCCAGATGTCATTAGTCTGGGAGGATCTATTAGCCAGAATCCAGATTTTATCCAAGGCGTCAAAAAAGCTGTCGATGCATTTGTCAAAACCTACGAAGAATACACGGTCGCACCAGTTATCCAAGCTTGCACCTATCATGCAGATGCCAATCTCTATGGTGCCCTTGTCAACTGGCTACAGGAGGAAAATCAATGGTAATTTTTACAGGACTTAGTCCCAAACAAGAGCAAGCATTAGAGTTGCTTAAAAAGCATATTTCGCTAGCAGATGTAGAGGTAGTAGTCGCTCAGTCTGACCAAGCCTCTATCTCTATCAAGGGTGAAGGTGGACATTATCAACTAACTTATCGCAAACCTCACCAACTTTACCGCGCCTTGTCCTTATTGGCAACAGCTCTAGTAGAAGGTGATAAAGTAGCGATTGAGGAGCAGGCAGCTTATGAAGATTTGGCCTACATGGCAGACTGTTCTCGAAATGCGGTGCTGAATGTGGCTTCTGCCAAGCAGATGATTGAGGTCTTGGCTCTCATGGGTTACTCAACCTTTGAACTTTACATGGAAGACACCTATCAGATTGAGGGGCAACCTTACTTTGGTTACTTCCGTGGCGCCTATTCAGCAGAGGAGTTGCAGGAAATCGAAGCCTATGTCCAGCAGTTTGATATGACCTTTGTGCCTTGCATCCAGACCTTGGCCCACTTGTCAGCCTTCGTCAAATGGGGTGTCAAAGAAGTGCAGGAACTTCGTGATGTGGAGGACATTCTCCTTATCGGCGAAGAAAAGGTGTATGACCTGGTTGATGGGATGTTTGCCACTCTATCTAAACTGCAGACACGCAAGGTCAATATCGGGATGGACGAAGCCCATTTGGTTGGTTTGGGGCGCTACCTCATTTTGAACGGTGTTGTGGACCGTAGTCTCCTCATGTGCCAACACTTGGAGCGCGTGCTGGATATTGCAGACAAGTATGGTTTCCACTGCCAGATGTGGAGTGATATGTTCTTTAAACTCATGTCAGCGGATGGCCAGTACGATCGTGACGTGGAGATTCCAGAGGAAACTCGTGTCTACCTAGATCGTCTCAAAGACCGTGTAACCTTGGTTTACTGGGACTATTATCAGGATAGCGAGGAAAAATACAACCGCAATTTCCGCAACCATCACAAGATTAGCCAAGATATTGCCTTTGCAGGTGGTGCTTGGAAGTGGATCGGTTTCACACCCAACAACCATTTCAGCCGTCTTATTGCTCTTGAAGCCAACAAAGCCTGTCGTGCTAACGACATCAAAGAAGTCATTGTAACGGGTTGGGGGGACAATGGTGGGGAAACTGCCCAGTTTTCTATTCTACCAAGTCTGCAAATCTGGGCAGAACTCAGCTACCGCAATGACCTAGATCGTTTGTCTGCTCACTTCAAGACCAATACAGGTCTGTCAGTTGAGGACTTTATGCAGATTGACCTTGCCAATCTCTTGCCAGACTTGCCAGGCAATCTCAGTGGTATCAATCCCAACCGCTATGTCTTTTATCAGGATGTTCTCTGTCCGATTCTTGACAGACACATGACACCTGAACAGGACAAACCGCACTTCGCTCAGGCCGCTGAAACGCTTGCTGTTATCAAAGAAAAAGCTGGGAACTATGCCTACCTATTTGAAACTCAGGCCCAGTTGAACCAGATTTTAAGTAGCAAAGTGGATGTGGGACGACGCATCCGTGAAGCTTATAAATCCGGTGACAAAGTCAGCTTACAGCAAATCGCCATGCAAGAATTACCAAAACTTAGAAGCGAGATTGAAAACTTCCATGCCCTCTTTAGCCACCAATG
>NZ_AJRH01000055.1:0-8490 GCF_000297015.1 Streptococcus sp. GMD6S
CCTGTCTTTGCAATTTTTGCTGGAATGCTCCTCCACCCCTGGCTCTCACCCTACAAACAACTAGACGCAGGTTTGGCCTTTAGTTCCAAGAAATTGCTCCAGTATGCCGTTATCTTACTCGGTTTTGGTCTCAATATCTCGCAAGTCTTTGCAGTTGGACAAACTTCACTCCCCGTCATCCTTTCCACCATTTCGATTTCCTTAATCGTTGCCTACCTCTTCCAGCGTTTCTTTGCGCTAGACACGAAACTGGCTACCTTGATTGGAGTGGGTTCTTCTATCTGTGGTGGTTCTGCCATTGCTGCAACAGCACCCGTTATCCATGCCAAGGAAAAAGAAGTCGCCCAAGCCATCTCCGTTATCTTTTTCTTCAATGTCTTAGCAGCACTTATCTTTCCAACTCTAGGAACCTGGCTTCACTTATCAAATGAAGGCTTTGCCCTCTTTGCAGGAACCGCAGTCAACGATACTTCTTCTGTAACGGCCACAGCCAGCGCATGGGACAGTCTCTACCAGACCAATACCCTTGAGTCTGCAACCATTGTTAAACTCACACGAACTCTGGCTATTATTCCCATCACTCTCTTCCTCTCCTACTGGCAAAGTCGCCAGCAAGAAAATAAACAAGGCGTACAACTGAAAAAAGTTTTCCCACTTTTTATCCTTTATTTCATTCTAGCCTCTCTCTTAACGACTCTTCTCACCTCTCTCGGCGTGTCTAGTAGCTTCTTCACCCCTCTCAAACAACTCTCCAAATTCCTTATCATCATGGCCATGAGTGCCATCGGTCTCAAAACCAATCTGATTGCCATGGTCAAATCAAGCGGTAAATCCATTCTTCTTGGAGCCCTTTGCTGGATTGCCATCATCCTTACCAGTCTTGGCATGCAAGCATTGATTGGTACTTTATAAAATAAAAAGGTAGCCCATGGCTACCTTTTTATTGCTCAAGAATTAAGCGAGTATGTTCTCTCTTAATACAACGATTCATCACGATGTCATCGCATCCTCCAGCACGCAAGATTTCTTCCGCTTCTAGATTTTCAAGTCCTAATTGCGCCCAGAAAATCTTGGCATCTGCCTTGAGAAAATCACGCGCCACATCTGGTAAAAACTCGCTCCGTCGGTATACATTGACAATGTCCACAGGAAAAGGAATCTCAACTAGACTCGCATAAGCCTTCTCTCCCAAAATTTCCCCACCTGCAGCCTTGGGATTAACTGGAATGATTTTATAGCCCCGAGCTTGCATTTCCTTGGTCACTCGATTACTAGTTGTTTCCTCACGATCGGACAAACCCACTACCGCTAACGTTTTACTGGTTGTAAGATACTGACGGATCACACCATCACTTGGATTAATAAATTCTTGGCTCATAGAAATCCTCCTTTTTTCTCAGTATAGCATATTTTGAAAAGGCTTGCAGATTTTGACTATAAAAATCTCCTAGCAAGAAAAGAAACCTGCTAGGAGTTCTGTCTACTTCAAGTGAAAGATTAAATCTTTTTCTCAATACAAAATAGAGGAGAAAGAGGACGTTTTTCGTGGATACGGATAATAGCATCGCCTAGAAGATGAGCAATCGAAATTTGTTCAATCTTATCAATCAAACGCTCTTCTGGTAGGTAGATAGTATCCAAAACAACCAATTTTTTAATAGCTGATTTTTGGATATTGTCCATAGCTGGTCCTGAAAGTACTGGGTGCGTACAGCTTGCGTAAACCTCAACAGCACCTGCTTCAGCAAGAGCATCCGCCGCATGACAAATGGTTCCAGCTGTATCGATCATATCGTCAATCAAAATACAAGTCTTACCTTCTACCTTACCAATGATGTTCATCACTTCACTGGTATTCATCTTGTCTACACTACGGCGCTTGTCAATAATCGCAATCGGAGTTTTCAAAAACTCTGCCAATTTACGAGCACGAGTCACCCCACCATGGTCTGGGCTGACAACCACGTAGTCAGAGCCAACCATGCCACGACGTTCAAAGTAGTCCGCAATCAATGGAGCACCCATCAAGTGATCTACAGGAATATCAAAGAATCCCTGAATCTGTGCAGCGTGCAAATCAATCGTCAACAAACGATCTACCCCAGCAACTTCTAGCATGTTTGCAACGAGTTTTGCTGTGATTGGCTCACGCGCGCGCGCTTTTCTATCCTGACGTGCATAGCCATAGTAAGGCATAACAACATTGACAGATTCTGCACTAGCACGCTTCAAAGCGTCCACCATAATCAAAATTTCAAGTAAATTATCATTTACAGGTGAACTCGTTGATTGTAGGATAAAGACGTGTTTTCCACGGATTGATTCTTCAATGTTGACCTGAATCTCTCCATCTGAAAATTGGCGAACAGTCGATTTCCCCAACTCTATCCCAATTTCTTGCGCCACACGCTCTGCCAATTCTCTATTAGAAGAAAGGGCAAATAGCTTTAAATCAGAAAAAGACATGATTTCCTCCGGTATTTATGTATCACTTGTTTTTACACAACATTTTCCATCTACCATTGTAGCGCTTTTTCCTTTATTTTTCAATCAAAAATAAAACAAGAGCAAACATTTATACCCTTGTTTTATACTATTTTATATTAGCTATATTAAAACTAAAAATCCTACATTTTAACAATCGATTTTATGCTAGGATGAGATTTTTTGAGACAAAGTTAGTATACTTCTCTCATACTTCCTGTATCCACATCATAGACAGCACCTGAAATAACCACATCATCAGGAATCAGTGGAGACTCTCTAAGCAATTGCATATCCTCTCTCACACTCTCTTCAACATCCTGAAATGGTAAAAAATCTTGATCAGACACATCAACTCCGAGCTCGTGTTTCAAATGTTCATGAAAACTTTCATTTTGAAAGGTTTGAGCTCCACAGTCTGTATGGTGCAACACCACAATCTCTCTTGTCCCCATTTGTTGCTGGGAAATTACCAGTGAACGAATCATGTCCTCAGTTACTCGACCACCCGCATTCCGCAAGATATGAGCATCCCCAAGGGCCAAACCTAGAGCTTGCGCAACGTGTAGACGTGAGTCCATACAGGTCACGATAGCTACTCTGGTTTTGGGTTTAAGTGGCAGATTTAACTGCCCATGTAGGGCAACATAAGCCTGATTGGCTTGCATAAACTGTTCAAAATACGACACGATTCCCTCCTCAAAAATTTGACAATCAAATATTTCTCCTATCTTATCATTTTTAAGAAGATTTGTCACGGATTATGCAAAGACCTTTTTCAAAACTTCCTGAATAGTCGTCACACCAATGACTTCAATTTCCTTGGGTGGAGTGATTCCTGTCAAGGAATTCTTGGGTACATAAATCTTGGTAAAGCCCAGTTTTGCCGCTTCATTGATACGTTGTTCGATACGATTCACGCGCCGAATTTCTCCGGTCAAGCCCAGTTCACCCACAAAACATTCCTGAGGATTGGTAGGCTTGTCCTTGTAACTAGAGGCAATAGCCACTGCAACGGCTAAGTCAATAGCAGGCTCATCCAATTTCACGCCACCAGCAGATTTGAGATAGGCATCCTGATTTTGCAAGAGAAGCCCTGCTCGTTTTTCCAAAACAGCCATAATCAGACTTGCACGATTGAAATCAAGTCCAGTCGTCGTACGCTTAGCATTTCCAAACATGGTTGGTGTTACCAAAGCCTGAACCTCCGCCAAAATCGGACGGGTCCCTTCCATAGTCACCACAATTGATGAGCCAGTCGCTCCATCCAAACGCTCTTCTAGGAAAACTTGACTCGGATTGAGTACCTCAACCAATCCGCCCGACTGCATCTCAAAGATGCCAATCTCATTAGTGGATCCAAAACGGTTTTTGACTGCTCTCAAGATACGGAAGGTATGGTGGCGTTCCCCTTCAAAGTAAAGCACCGTATCTACCATATGCTCCAACATACGCGGACCAGCCAAGGTTCCTTCCTTGGTCACATGCCCTACGATAAAGATAGCAATGTTATTAGTCTTGGCCAGCTGCATGAGCTCAGCTGTCACCTCTCGCACTTGAGAAACTGACCCTTGCACTCCAGAAATCTCAGGAGACATAATAGTCTGGATGGAGTCAATAATGAGGAAGTCTGGCTGAATTCTTTCTACTTCTGCGCGAACACTCTGCATATTGGTCTCTGCATAGAGATAAAACTCACTATCAATATCACCCAAGCGCTCTGCACGGAGTTTAATCTGCTGGGCAGACTCCTCCCCACTGACATAGAGAACAGTCCCTACTTGGGACAGCTGAGTTGAAACTTGTAGGAGAAGGGTTGATTTCCCAATCCCAGGATCCCCACCGATGAGGACGAGACTTCCTGGTACCACTCCGCCTCCAAGCACACGGTTGAATTCCTCCATATCCGTCTTGGTTCGATTGACATTGATGGAAGTCACCTCAGCCAGTTTCATGGGCTTGGTTTTCTCACCTGTCAAGGACACACGCGCATTCTTGACCTCTGCAACCTCAACCTCTTCTACAAAAGAAGACCAAGACCCACAGTTTGGACAGCGTCCTAAATACTTAGGTGAGTTGTACTCACAATTTTGACATACAAATGTCGCTTTTTTCTTAGCTATAATAATTCTCCTTTTACGGTTACTCCGAAAGAATGCCACTTATACAATGTATTTTGAAATTTATT
This sequence comes from Streptococcus sp. GMD6S, assembly GCF_000297015.1. The sequence continues at coordinate 4,673 of NZ_AJRH01000055.1, forward strand.
CTGGTTGGCAACTCCGACAGCAGACAAATCGACAGAAACCTGATAATTCTCCTTGACAGCTGCCAAGACGGAAGCCTTGACACAGAAATTGCCATCTACCCCTATAAACTCTATGCTCTTAGCACCATTTCCCTCTAAAAAATCTTTTAAATCTGGATTAGTAAAGCAAGAAGCCCGACACTTCTCAAAGATACGAGAAGATACAACTAACAAGTTGGTCGCAAATTTCTTCTTTCTATCTTTTCTCTCCCAGAAAAAACGATTGAGAATATAGATAACTCGGTCGCTGGGATAAGTAGCAATTTTGTCATTTACAGCTGCAGTCAGTTCTTCATGATATGCTTTTCCTACAGCAACATAATCTGACTGCATGTCTACAACTAATAAATAGTCTGCCATTTTATCCCTCTATTTCCCTGTCGATCCAAATCCACCAGTCCGCACGCCATCTGCCTCATCTCCATCTGCAATCAAGAAAGGAGCAAAGACAGCCTGAACCACACGTTCCCCAACTTCGAGAACCACTTCCTGATCAGTAATATTTTTCATCTGAGCAAAGATATGTCCTTCATTCCCTGGATTGCCATAATAGTCTCCGTCAATGACACCCACAGAGTTAATCAAGACCAAGCCTTTTTTACGAGGGTTTGAAGAACGGTCATAGAGATAGAGCACCTCTGTCGGTTGCATATAAGCCTTAACTCCTGTTGGGACCAATATAATCTCACCTGGCGCAATGACAGTTCGTTCGGCAACCTTTAAATCGTACCCAGCTGCATGAGCTGTCTCACGCTTAGGCAACAAATTTTCATCTGTAAAACTCGAAACCAATTCAAAACCACGAATTTTCATATTTTTCTCTTTTCTATAATCATTTATTCTAGGCTATTTTATCTTATTTATTCGAAAAAAGCACGAAAAAAGAGCACACAATTCACATCGCTTAGGGCTGCTGGATTCCTCCCCTGACCCGCTTCACGCAGAACTGTTGCTCCACTAGTTATTATACCACATTCCCCTCTATTTTTAAAGAGAAATTATTTTTTCCGTCGATTTCGGAAAAAGTCCTGCATAATCGCTGCACAGTCATCTTCCAAAATTCCCGTTTCCACCTCTACACGATGATTGAGACGCTCATCTGTCAAAATATCGTACAAACTTCCAGCTGCACCAAATTTCTGATTTTTAGCCCCATAGACCACCTTTGGTATACGAGCTAGCCCAATTGCCCCACTACACATCACACACGGCTCAATGGTCACAAAAAGGGTACAATCCAGCAGACGCCAGCTCTCCTCACTCAGATTCGCATTCTCTATAGCCATGATTTCTGCATGCATGACCGCCCGTTGCAACTCCTCGCGCGCATTATGTCCCCTACCAATGATTTCTCCATCCTTGACAATCACACAACCAATTGGAATTTCATCGTGCTCTAAAGCAATCTCAGCCTCTCTCAAAGCCTCTCTCATAAAAGCTTCTTTTTCTTCAACTGTATAATTCATCGTTCTTCTCTTTTCCTACTTGTCGATTTTATTATTATATCATGATTCTCAAGACAAAAAAAGCCACCGAATGCGGTGACTTAATAGGGAGATTATTATGAAAAAGAAAAGTTTAGGATATTTGTTACAACAAGTTAGGAGGTCTTCTTGTAACTGTCTATAGTATACCCAACCTGTCTTAAACTAATCTTAAAAATCTCCTATGACCAAACACTTTCTAAAATATTAGTTTGTTCACGACCAGGACCTACTGAGAATGTCGAAATGCGAACACCAACCAACTCACTTACACGACGAACATAGTTACGTGCATTCTCAGGAAGGTCTTCCAAATTACGGACTCCAGTGATGTCTTCTGACCAACCTGGCAATTCCTCGTAGATTGGCTTGCAACGTTTCAACTGCTCAAGACTAGCAGGATAGTAATCAATACGTTGACCATCAAGATCATAGGCGACACAGATTTTCACAGTATCCAAACCACTCAAAACATCTATAGAGTTCAATGAAAGATTGGTAATCCCAGATACACGGCGGCTGTGGCGCATCACAACTGAGTCAAACCAACCCACACGACGTGGACGACCAGTTGTTGTACCATATTCATGACCTACTTCGCGAATGCGATCTCCCACTTCATCAAATAATTCAGTTGGGAAAGGTCCGTCTCCTACACGACTTGTGTAGGCTTTACAGACACCTACAACCTTGTCAATCTTACTTGGACCAACACCAGACCCAATTGTCACACCACCAGCGACAGGGTTTGACGACGTAACAAATGGATAAGTTCCTTGGTCAATGTCCAACATGACACCTTGAGCACCTTCAAACAGTACACGTTTGCCATTATCAAGCGCATCGTTCAAGATAACAGATGTATCTGTCACATACTGCTTGATTTGTTGGCCATACTCGTAGTACTCTTCAAAAATATCATCAATTGAAATAGGAGTACTGTCATATAATTTTTCAAACAGACGATTCTTCTCCGCAAGATTGCGTTCCAAACGCTCACGAAAAATTTCTTTATCCAAAAGATCTGCAATACGAATTCCAACACGAGCAGCTTTATCCATATAGGCTGGACCGATTCCCTTGATTGTAGTACCAATTTTATTGTCGCCCTTAGCTTCCTCTTGCAAACTGTCTAATTCAATGTGATATGGTAAAATGACATGCGCACGATCCGAAATGCGCAAATTATCTGTTGTCACACCTTCTTCATGAAGATAATTCAACTCTTTTACTAGAGATTTAGGGTTTACAACCATCCCATTCCCAATAACAGAGATTTTTTCAGGAAAGAAAATTCCAGATGGAATCAAGTGCAACTTAAATTTCTTACCATCAATCACAATCGTGTGACCAGCATTATCACCACCTTGATAACGAGCAATTACCTCTGCATTAGCTGAAAGAAAATCTGTAATTTTCCCTTTACCTTCATCACCCCACTGGGTACCTACAACAACAACTGAAGTCATAATAAAATTCGTCTGAGCTACTAGCAGCTCGTCCTTTCTCATATACATGGCAGGAATTTCACCCGCAATTATATCTTACAATTTATTATAAGAAAAAAACACTATTTTATCAAGAAGAAACAGTAGAAAAGATTTGGAAATTCTCTCATTTCTAAATACAGAAGCCTTTTATTATAAGCTAATTCTATATTTTTTAAAAACTAGCTACAACTATCGTTCGTAATTATGATATAGATGCTTCCTATTGGATAAGAGTTGTACCACCTTGCAGGAATTTATCTAGATATAGACGATAAGCTGTTTTAAAGTGATATAGTGAAAAGTCCCTATCACTTTTTATTTTAAATCGGATTAAGTAATATAGTAAAAAACGAAGATGAAGTGATTCCCACTCTGAACAACTCTGGCCTAAAGAGGCATATTCTTGTTCAACTAGTTTCAAAAAGACAAATGCTCGATCATAAAATTTTTGAATCATATAAAAATTCCCTTTCTTATTAGTAACACTAGTCTAACAAAAAAAAGAACTAAAAAAGCTTCAAATCCTATAAAAGAAGAATTTAAAGCTAAACGAACTGAAAATAAAATAAAGAGGTAATTACAGATTTAAAAATTAAAATTTGAAATTTCAACAATCCACTATATTTATAAATAAAAAAACGCTCAATTGAACGTTTCAATCTATACTCCGCCAGTAGGACTCGAACCTACGACATCATGATTAACAGTCATGCGCTACTACCAACTGAGCTATGGCGGATAAAAGCTAAGCGACTTCCATATCTCACAGGGGGCAACCCCCAACTACTTCCGGCGTTCTAGGGCT
>NZ_AJRH01000056.1:0-8420 GCF_000297015.1 Streptococcus sp. GMD6S
TAAGAGATGATGACATCCTTGTCAAACTCAACATCATCCTTGTCCTCGTAGTAGAAACCATCGTTGAAGGCCATCGGTTGAAGGCCTCTTTCTTTAGCCATAGCAGCAAGAGTGTTGGCATATTCAGCAAACTTGCCATAGAGTCCATACCATTTGAGGTAGTACCAACCTTGAGCGTTGGTAACGTCATTAGCGTATTCGTCTGTACCGTAGTTAAAGATCTTAGTCTTGCCTGCAAAGAAGTCCATGTACTTGCCGATAAGGGCTTTTGTAAAGTTCATCGCTTCTTCATTTTCAAGGTCCATGGTTGTTTTAGAGACCTTGTCAAAGTTGGCTTGAGGGTTTGCGATACCTAATTTTTCCATAGCGACAAGCATGGCATCCATGTGACCTGGGCTGTTGATCGCTGGGATGAGTCCAATCCCTTTTGATTTTGCGTACTCAATCAATTCAGTGATTTCAGTCTGACTAAGAGTGGTTCCGTTTGGATCATCGTAGTAAGCTTTTGTTCCTTCAATGATGGCATTTTTGACATCGTCACTTGCATAAGTTTTTCCGTTAGCAGTGATAGTCATGTCATCAAGTAGGAAGCGAAGTCCGTCATTTCCTAGGAGGAGATGCACATCAGAATATCCAAGTTCACTAGCTTTATCAATGATACGTTTGAGTTGTTCAGCTGAGAAGTACTTACGTCCAGCGTCAATTGAGATCACCTTGTTCTTGGCAAGTTTTTCAACTTCGCGTTTCGCGTCTTCCTCTTTTTGAGCTTCTGGTGTGAATGTTAGGTTGCTGACAGCTTCTTGGAGTTTTGCAATTGCTTGGTCAATGGTGTCTTGTTGGGCACGACTGAGGTTGCTATCGAGTGAGCGAATGGCTTTTTCAGCTTCTTTGACAGCCGCGACACTTTCTGCAGTATAGCGGTTAAGGTCTGTTGGGACTTCTTTCAGAGCTTGCTCAGCAGACTCATAGTCGGCAGCAAAGTATTCAGCATTGGCATTTGCGAAGCTACGCATGAGTTTGAAGAGGCGTGATGGTGAATAGCGTGCAGATGGGGTATCCGCCCAAGCAGCTACCATACCCCCGATGAACGGGATAGTAGCTCCATCAGATTTTGGTACAGAAGTGATTGGAGTGTTCTTGATACCATTGAGTCCTTGGTCGAGGTTGTACCATCCTTGGCCATCGGCATTTCGTCCGAGGACGTAGTACCAAGCATCGTTGGTATTAAGGATTTGGTGGCCTTTTTCAACTAGAAGTTTAGAAGAAGCGACGTCGTATCCGCCCCATCCACCAGTCCACATAGAAACGATGATATCTTTGTCAAAGGTTCCAAAGCTAGTGTCGCTATTATAGTAGATACCATCGTTAAAGGCCATTGGTTTGAGGCCGTGAGATTTGACGATGCGAGCAAGGTCGTTTGCGTAGGCGATAAATTTGTCATAACCCTTATCTGGGAAGCCATCTTCGGGATACCACTTGTAGGCTTGAAGAACGCTCCAGCCTTTGGCGTTTGTAGCATCATTGGCGTACTCGTCTAGTCCGATATTGAAGATGTCAGATTTGCCAGCGAAGTAAGCAGCATACTTGTCGATCAGAGCTTTGGTAAATGCAACAGCCTCCTTGTTATCAAGGTCAACGGTACGAGCAGATTCCTTACCAAAGTAGTTGAAGTTCGGTTTTTGGATGCCTAGTTCTTTCATGGCATGCAAAATCGCATCCATGTGACCAGGGCTGTTTACAGTTGGAATGAGGCCAATACCTTTATTTTTAGCGTAGTTGATCAAGTCCGTCATCTGACTTTCTGTCAAATGGTTGCCGTTTGGATCCTTGTAGTAGGCATCAGTTCCGTTTTCGAGTGCACGTTTGACATCGTCGCTTGCATAGGTTTTGCCATTCGCTTTGATCGTCATGTCGTCCAACATAAAACGCATGCCGTCATTTCCAACTAGTAGATGAAGATCAGTATAGCCGTAGTGTTTGGCTTTGTCGATGATTTCTTTGAGTTGCTCTGGAGAGAAATACTTGCGTCCAGCGTCGATTGAGATCATTTTTCGTTTTGCCAGTTTTTCATTTACCTGAGCTGCTCGTTCCGTGCTAGGAGTGGCTACTGCAGGTGTGACGGCTTCATTTTTCTTTTCTGAAGAAGTGCTTTCAGCAGGAGTTTCAGCTGGGGCAGGGCTTTCTTTCTCGGCAGTAGGAGTTGGAGTAGCATTATCTGTCACAACTGGTGCGCTTGACTCTTCTGTTTTTGGAGCAACTGTTCGAGGAACCTCCTGGTCTTCTTTGACCTCCTCTTTTACAGGTTTGTCAGCCTTTTCTTCCAGTTTTTCTGGAACCTTGGAGTCTACAGCTTCTTTGACTGCTTGTGGACTCTCCTGAATTGTTTGGACAGTTTCTTCAGCTGTCGGAGCTGGAGTAATCCCGTCGGCAGATACGACTTGAGCGCTAAAAGCAAATCCTATCAGTACAGAAGCTGCCCCAACCGCGTATTTACGGATGGAGAAGCGCTGTTTCTTTTCTAGTTTCATGACAAAACCTCCTTGTTATTATCATATATGATAGCGTTTACATAAAACCAATTTTATTTTATTATCTAAGGAGTAAAATGTCAAGTGGGTTTATATAAGAACTATAATAAATAGAGGAAATCATAAGATTTAGGAGAAATTTGCTAATGAGGGATAAAACAGAGGAAAAACCAAATGAAAATTTACCTTGTTTTTAGTAAAAATGCTACTAATTAAATAAGAGCCCTTCATAGCGTTTTCCCAACTTCTTTCTCGTGCTATAATGAATATAGAAAAAGCCTAAGCTAGGCTCAGGCTTTTTCTTAATGACCTCGGTTACATGAGATGAATTTGATTTTGTAGTAGTCTGCTCGCTTATAAGTTTCACTATAGGCAAGGACTTGGCCAGTGGCCTCAAGTTTTGTAGTCTTCGTTTGGAAGACAGTTGGGAATTGTGTATCGATTCCGAGTACAGAAGCAGCATGCTCTGGAGTTGGGAATGCGATTTCGTTGATTTCCTCAAAATGTTCATCACTCATGTGAATGCGGTAATCCAATTTGAAACGTGTATAGATAGAGCTATAATAGTCAAGATTTGGATAGTTGGCATTGATGTATTGCTCAGGAATATAAGATGTGTGGTAGATGTATGTCACATCGTTTGTCTGACGAATACGTTCAATCTTATAGTAGAATTGATCTCCACGTAGTCCAAGTTTATCTAAATATTCAAGTTTGTTTCCGCGTTCGATAGAAAGGACAGTAACTTTGTCGTCTTTTGTTTCAAAGATTTCAACATCTGAAAACTCAACGAGTTTGTGCTTACGGGCACGTGAAACGAAAGTTCCTTTACCTTGTTGACGGACAATATAGCCGTCTTTTGCAAGGTCATTCAAAGCACGAACAACGGTGATCGAACTAACATCGTACATCGCAATCAATTCTGCTTCTGTATAAAATTTATCTCCACTCGCAAATTGACCTGAGATGATTTTGTTTTTTAATTCATCTTTAATATATTGGTATTTTGGAATAGCCATAATTTCACCTCGATTCTCTTTCTCCTACCTTGATTCTACCACAAATACTGAGAAAATAGTAGTATTAAGGTAAAAAAAAATTAAAATAATCGACTAAAGATGTTATGTTACATGTAAAAAATTTCATTTTCTAGCCTTGTGAATTATCATACATAAAAAAACGACTTTCATGCGATTTTTTGATAATTTCGGTAAACGGTAAGTAAAAAAATAGAAAAATTTTAAAGAATTTTCTAAAACCTATTGACAAATGCAAAAGATTTGATTATATTTAATATTATAATAAATGAAAGCGCAAACTTAATTCGTCAGAGGTAATAACATGACCAGATTTAAAATTGAGGACGATTTCTATTTAGACGGAAAACCGTTCAAGATTTTGTCCGGCGCCATTCATTATTTTAGGATTCCAGCAGAGGATTGGTATCATTCTCTCTATAACTTAAAGGCGCTTGGCTTTAATACAGTCGAGACCTATGTGGCTTGGAATTTACACGAACCTGTTGAAGGGGAGTTTGATTTTGAAGGTGCCAGAAATTTGGAGAGATTTCTTCAAATTGCACAAGATCTAGGTCTCTATGCCATTGTACGCCCGTCTCCATTTATCTGTGCGGAATGGGAATTTGGTGGCTTGCCGGCTTGGCTCTTGACAAAGGACATGCGAATTCGCTCGTCCGACCCGGCCTACATCGAGGCTGTTGCTCGCTATTATGACCAATTATTGCCAAGGCTTGTGCCTCGCTTGTTGGATAATGGTGGAAACATTCTTATGATGCAAGTCGAAAATGAATATGGCTCTTATGGAGAAGATAAGTCTTATCTACGAGCAATTCGAAAATTGATGGAAGACCGAGGGATTGATTGCCCACTCTTTACTTCAGATGGCCCATGGAGGGCTACTCTGAAAGCCGGAACCTTGATCGAAGACGACCTCTTTGTGACAGGAAACTTCGGCTCTAAAGCTCCGTACAACTTTTCACAGATGCAGGAATTCTTTGATGAGCATGGCAAGAAATGGCCCCTCATGTGTATGGAATTCTGGGATGGTTGGTTCAACCGTTGGAAAGAACCCATCATCACACGGGATCCTAAAGAATTGGCAGAAGCTGTTCGAGAGGTATTGGAGCAAGGCTCTATCAACCTTTACATGTTCCATGGTGGAACAAACTTTGGTTTCATGAATGGTTGCTCGGCTCGAGGAACTCTGGATTTGCCACAAGTCACATCATACGACTATGATGCCCTTCTCGATGAAGAAGGAAATCCAACTGCTAAATACTTAGCAGTCAAGAAGATGATGGCAACCCACTTCCCAGATTATCCACAGTTGGAACCACTCTATAAGGAAAGCATGGAGATAGGGTCCATTCCATTGGTCGAAAAAGTTTCCTTGTTTGAAACTCTGGATAGTCTCTCTAGTCCTACTGAAAGCCTCTATCCAAAAGCGATGGAAGAACTTGGTCAAAGTTATGGCTACCTTCTCTACCGCAATGAGGCAAGTTGGGATGCAGAAGAAGAACGTCTCCGTATCATCGATGGACGTGACCGAGCTCAGCTCTTTGTAGATGGTCAATGGATTGCTACTCAATACCAGACAGAGATAGGTGAAGATATCTACTGTCAGGGCAATCGAGAAGGCTTTTCAGAAATTGACATCTTGATCGAAAATATGGGGCGTGTCAACTACGGTCATAAGTTCTTGGCAGATACGCAACGTAAAGGAATTCGTACAGGTGTCTGCAAGGATCTACATTTCTTACTGAATTGGAAACAATATCCACTGCCACTGGATAATCCTGAGAAAATTGATTTTTCAAAAGGATGGACAGAAGGACAGCCAGCCTTTTACGCTTTCGACTTTACGGTCGAAGAGCCGAAGGATACCTACTTAGACTTGTCTGAGTTTGGTAAGGGAGTTGCCTTTGTCAACGGGCGTCACTTAGGACGTTTCTGGAACGTCGGCCCGACCCTCTCACTTTATATCCCTCATAGCTATCTCAAGGAAGGTGCTAACCGCATCATCATCTTTGAAACTGAGGGCGAATATAAAGAAGAGATTCATTTAACTCGTAAACCTACACTAAAACACATAAAGGGGGAAAACTTATGACAATTGTAGGATGCCGTATCGATGGACGTTTGATCCACGGTCAAGTAGCCAATCTTTGGGCTGGAAAACTAAATGTTTCACGCATTATGGTTGTAGACGACGAAGTTGTTAACAACGATATTGAAAAGAGTGGTTTGAAACTTGCGACACCACCAGGTGTGAAACTCAGTATCTTGCCAGTTGAGAAAGCAGCAGCAAATATCCTTGCTGGTAAATACGATAGCCAACGTCTCTTTATCGTTGCACGTAAACCAGACCGTTTCCTTGGTTTGGTCGAAGCAGGTGTTCCGCTTGAAACACTCAACGTCGGCAATATGTCTCAAACACCAGAAACTCGCTCTATCACACGTTCTATCAACGTGGTAGACAAGGATGTGGAAGATTTCCACAAACTAGCAGAAAAAGGTGTGAAACTCACTGCTCAAATGGTTCCAAATGATCCAGTTTCAGACTTTTTGAGCTTATTAAAATAGGAAAAAATTTTTAGGAGGTCATTGTTATGATACAATGGTGGCAAATTTTACTTCTCACTTTGTACTCAGCTTATCAAATCTGTGATGAGTTGACAATCGTTTCATCTGCAGGTTCCCCTGTATTCGCTGGTTTCATTACTGGTTTGATCATGGGAGATGTGACAACTGGTTTGTTTATCGGTGGTAGCTTGCAGTTGTTCGTTCTCGGGGTTGGTACCTTTGGTGGTGCTTCTCGTATCGACGCAACTTCTGGTGCGGTTCTTGCAACAGCATTCTCTATCTCTCAAGGTATTGATACAGATCTTGCGATTACAACAATCGCTGTACCAGTAGCAGCACTTTTGACATACTTCGACGTTCTTGGACGTATGACAACTACTTTCTTTGCACACCGTATTGATGCTGCGATCGAACGCTTTGACTACAAAGGTATCGAACGCAACTACCTACTTGGTGCGATTCCATGGGCTCTTTCTCGTGCCCTTCCAGTATTCTTCGCCCTTGCTTTCGGTGGAGAATTCGTACAAGGTGTTGTAAACCTTGTTAAAGAATACCAATGGGTTGCAGACGGTTTGACTCTTGCAGGTCGTATGCTTCCAGGTCTTGGATTCGCTATCTTGCTTCGTTACCTTCCAGTTAAACGTAACCTTCACTACCTTGCTATGGGATTCGGTTTGACAGCTATGTTGACTGTTCTTTACTCAAACGTAACAAGTCTTGGTGGAGCAGTTGCTGGAATCATTGGCACTCTTCCTGCTGAAGTTGCTGAAAAAATTGGCTTTGTTAACAACTTCAAAGGATTGTCTATGATCGGTATCTCTATCGTGGGTATCTTCCTTGCAGTTGTTCACTTCAAGAACAGCCAAAAAGTTGCTGTAGCAGCACCTTCTACACCATCAGAAAGTGGGGAAATCGAAGATGACGAATTCTAATTACAAACTAACAAAAGAAGATTTTAATCAAATCAACAAACGTAGCTTGTTTACTTTCCAATTAGGTTGGAACTACGAACGTATGCAAGCTTCTGGTTACCTTTACATGATCTTGCCACAATTGCGTAAAATGTATGGGGATGGAACTCCTGAATTGAAAGAAATGATGAAAGTTCATACTCAATTCTTCAATACTTCACCATTCTTCCACACTATTATCGCTGGTTTTGACCTTGCCATGGAAGAAAAAGATGGTGTGGGTTCAAAAGATGCCGTTAACGGTATCAAGACAGGTTTGATGGGACCATTCGCTCCTCTTGGAGATACTATCTTTGGTTCACTTGTACCTGCTATCATGGGATCTATCGCAGCAACTATGGCGATCGCTGGCCAACCATGGGGTATCTTCCTTTGGATCGCAGTTGCAGTTGCATATGACATCTTCCGTTGGAAACAATTGGAATTTGCCTACAAAGAAGGGGTTAACCTTATCAACAACATGCAAAGTACTTTGACAGCTTTGATTGATGCTGCATCTGTACTTGGTGTCTTCATGATGGGTGCTCTTGTAGCAACAATGATCAACTTTGAGATTTCTTACAAATTGCCAATCGGTGAAAAGATGATTGACTTCCAAGACATCTTGAACTCAATCTTCCCACGCTTGCTTCCAGCAATCTTTACTGCCTTTATCTTCTGGTTGCTTGGTAAGAAAGGTATGAACTCTACTAAAGCGATCGGTATCATTATCGTTCTTGCAGTAGGTCTTTCATTCATCGGTAAATTCTTGCTTGGAATGGGCGCATAATTTATGAGTAAATCATTAATTTTGGTGAGTCATGGTCGTTTCTGTGAAGAACTTAAAGGTAGCACAGAAATGATCATGGGTCCACAAGACAACATTCATGCAGTGGCTCTTCTTCCAGAAGATGGTCCAGAAGAATTTACTGCAAAATTTGAAGCTACTATCGAAGGATTGGATGATTTCCTAGTCTTTGCGGACCTTCTCGGTGGTACACCATGTAACGTGGTAAGCCGTTTGATCATGGAAGGTCGCGACATTGAACTCTACGCAGGGATGAATCTTCCAATGGTGATTGAATTTATCAATGCAAGCCTTACAGGTGCAGATGCGGATTATAAGAGCCGTGCTGCAGAAAGCATTGTAAAAGTCAACGACCTGTTAGCGGGCTTCGATGATGACGAAGATGAATAATACTCTTCGAAAATCAAATTCAAACTACGTCAGCGTCGCCTTGCCGTATATATGTTACTGACTTCGTCAGTCTTATCCGGCAACCTCAAAGCAGTGCTTTGAGCAACCTGCGGCTAGCTTCCTAGTTTGCTCTTTGATTTTC
>NZ_AJRH01000057.1:0-8207 GCF_000297015.1 Streptococcus sp. GMD6S
CCAGGGAAGTCCATGCTAACAAGGTCGTGAGCTGACTGACGGCGAAGGTCTTCAAATCCTGCCCCCTGTACAATTCCAAACAAACCTTGGTCATGTGGACGACGGTGAGCCTTCAAGCCACGTTCGGCCCAACGGCTAGTACGCTCGATGGATTTCTTAACGTAGTCGTAAGGTTGGTAAAACTGAGGACATTCATCAAAAGACATCATGATGTCTGAGCCTAAATTGTTCTGAATAGAGATGGCCTTTTCTGGCGATAGGAACATCTTGGAACCATTGAGATGGTTTTTAAAGGTTACTCCTTCTTCGGTGATATTTCGGCTATCTGCTAGGGAATAAACCTGGAAGCCACCACTATCTGTCAAAATTGGTTGGTCCCAGTTCATAAATTTGTGGAGACCACCTGCGCGTGCGATGAGTTCATCTCCAGGGCGAAGCCAGAGATGATAGGTATTAGAGAGGATAATCCCTGATCCCATCTCCTTCAACTCCTCTGGTGACTGGGTCTTGACAGTAGCTTGGGTCCCAACTGGCATAAACATAGGTGTCGGGAAGGTACCGTGCGGGGTGATGATTTCTCCCAGACGAGCTCCCGTGTGTTTCTCTTTCTTAATCAAACGGTATTTGATTGGTGAATCTGACATTTTTTACCTCCGAAGCTGGGAAAAACAGTCCCAGTTCATACTTTGTGCCCAAAGGCATACTGTATGATTTTATCAAAAAAACTAGGAACTGTCACGAACTATGGTATAATGAGAGAATGAAATACCCAAAAATTGATTTAAAAACCATTCGTCTGCAGACGAGGCAGTTTCAGGCTGAAAATCCCCGCCTCTTTCTCGTCTATCTCTTACCTAGCATACTGGTCATCTTATCAGGCTTTCTCAACCCCTTGGCTCGTCTCCAAGAAAGTGTTTTAGAGCAATCCTTTTTCAGCATGCTGGCACAAGTGCTCCAAGCCTATCTCTTCCCACTAGTGGTTTCTTTTTTGAGCACAATTTTTCTAGCAGGTGCTGCTTTTGCGACACTCCGACTCCTCAAGGATCCTGATACAGAACTCTCAGTAAAATCAAGCCTGGCCCTCTTTGCTGAAGAGCGCTTCTCGCAAACCTTCCTCACTCTGCTCCTCAAACGTTTCTACCTCTTTTTATGGAGCATTCCAAACTTAGTAGGCGTTTATTTTCTCTTTTATAGCAATCTCTTAGCTCGGAGATTTGTCGCCCTACATCCTGAATTTCCAAAATTAGACCTCTCATCCCTTGAAACAGAGCAGTTCCTTATGACCTTTGGCCTCTACTTTTTCGCGAGTCTCATCTTGATGATTGTAGGGAACATCCTCTACGTTCCACAATATTATGCCTACTCGCAGGTAGAATTCCTCCTCTGCGATACTCTGGATTTAGGACAGGCTAAACCCCGTCAAATCCTGAAAACCAGCCGTTTCTTGATGAAGGGTTACAAATTCCAGCGCTTTGTCCTCGACCTACAACTACTCCCTTGGTACTTCCTCAACTGGCTCACTTTTGGAATTGCTAGTTTTTCAATCCTTCCCTATATCCAAAACAATCATATCTTCTTTTACAGAGCCCTACTAGCCCGTAAACGTCGAAATGGATAAGAGTCTACAAAAACCAGCGTCGTTCAGGACGCTGGTTTTCTTATTTCAAAAGTAACATACTCAGCAGAGTCAAAATAGCAGGCCCACCTTGCTTCAGAATAATCTTCCCATTCCCCTGAAACTATCACACAAAAAAAGAAGCGGGAACTCAATTAGTTCCCAACTTCCATTTTAATGATTAGTTCATTGATACGTGAACGTGGTCATAGTGGTTTTCGGTCACACTACCACGATCCGGCATTGGATTCCACGTGTAGGCTGGTCCATATTTACTATCGTATGGAGCGTAGAAACGTTGTTTCCAGATGATATAGTTGATACCACGGCTAGCCATATTTTTGACTGCATATTCCGCGATTTGATCACCAAGTGCTGAACTCACTGGAACCATGAAGTCGATGGCCAAACCTTTACCATGGTCCCCACTGTCACCAGGACGGTAGCCACTAAAGGATGTAATCCCAAACAAGTTGGCTACTTCTTCTTTAAAGGCTGCAGTTTGTGGTTGAAGACCAGCATTCTCAGACTTAGCTACAGCAAGTCCTGCATAGTCAGGAGCTGCTGGAGCTGAATATGTTCTTGAAGGAGTTTGGCTTTGCTCTGCTTGATAAGTCGAAGTTGCAGTGTCAGAAGTTGCTGTTGATGCTGCTGTTTCTTCTGTTGCACTTGTTCCTGTTGTATCAGCAGGCGTTTCAGTTGCCGGCGCAGCTGCTACTGGTGCTTCTGCTGGAGTTGTTGCTGCCGTTTCTTCGGTAGCTGGAGTCGCCACTTGTGGAGCTTCTTCAACTGGGCGAGTTGTTTCTGCTACTGGTGCTTCCGCTGGAGTCGTTTCAGCTGTTTCTTCAGCTACAGGTGTTTCTGTAGATGGTGTCTCTTCAGCAACTGTCCCTGTCTCAGAAACTTCTGAACTTGGCGCTACTTCTGCTGGTTTTTCATTCTCTGTTGCAGTTGGAGTTTCCTCAATTGGTTGAGAAAGGTCTTCTACTTGAACTGTTTGTTCATCGACGGTTACTTGGTTGGTCGTCAAATCAGCTGTCGCAGTCGTCACTTCTTCACTAGAATCTGCTTGAGGTGTCTGGATTTCAACTTCCGTCACCTCTTCTGCCTCATTGACAGTTGTAGTGAGGACAGTATCTGGGAAAATCAAGTCCATATTGGTGATTTTGTTCAAATTAGCAAGAACGGTTACATCAACTCCCAAAGCTTCTGCAATCGTGCTCAGGGTATCACCATACTGAACTGTATAGCTGTTTTTGTTCTCGTTTTTCGTCACGTCATTTTGGATTTGCTCAACGGTACGTGCTGTCCATGCAATTTCTTCCGCTTGAGTTGCCAATGCTGGCGCAAAAGACAAGGCTACTGTTGAGGCTAAGATAATTCTTTTCTTCATTCGTTCACATTCCTTTCAAATGAGTACCTGTCTATCATAACACAAAAAAAGCAGAAAAAAAGCCCTCTCGGGCCTATTTAACAGAACTGACCATTCCTTGTAACAAACTCGATCAGTTGAAATAGTTTGTTAGGTTTCTGTCACAAAACTGACACACTCTTCTCGTTACTTATCCTCAAAAATATAAGGAATATCTGCTAGTGCTTGAATCTTCTGATTCCCTTCATAAAATGACTCTAAAAAGTTAATGCTTTGAAGACCACTATTCTGGGCAAATTCCACATCCAAAGTCCGATCCCCTATATAATAGGTGTTATCAGGATCCAACTGATACTTGTCTAGCAGATATGTCGCCGCCTCTGGACCGGGCTTGCGTGCAAAACCACTCTGATTAGTTAAAATCTCTGTGAAATAAAATTCCAAACCCAAGTCTCTTAGAATGGTAAGCGCATTGTCCCCCTTATGAGTATAGACAAACTGCTGAATCCCTGCTTGGTCTGCCCAAGCTAGCACTTCACGCGCACCTGGCATCAAAACTACCTGGGCATTTTTCTCAGACAAGCTCTGGGCACGTACCTGATTGAGCACTTCCGCATCCAGATTTCTCTCTTCTGCCACCTGCTCCAGCAAATCCTGCACAGAAAACTTGAGGATAAACTCTCTCACTTTCTCCTTATCATAAGGAATAGAAAACTGAGCAAAGGTCTCCTCAATCCCTGACAAAATCGCTTCGTATGAGTCCAATAAAGTCCCGTCCAAATCCCAAATAAAAGCTGTTTTTTGCATCTCCTATCCTTTCAAGCTCATATAACGCTGGTAACGGTAACGTAGAAATAACCAACGGAAACCATTATCCAAGAGAGTCCCTGCCCAAATACCAGGCAAGCCCCAACCAAGAACAATACCCATCAGATAAGCTGTCCCTATACGGATACACCACATCCCAATACTTGTCGCATAAAAGGGGAGGCGAGCATTTCCCAAACCCTGCCAAACTGCCGTATAAATAACTGTCCCTGTCGCCATGGGGGTTCCTAGTAGAGAGAACAGCGCCACCAAAACGCTCGCTTCGACTGCTACAGGATCGGTCGTATAGAGATGAGTCAGTGGTGTTCCTAAGGCATAGATACTGAAAGTTAAGGGCAACATGAGAAGCAGGGAAAGCCAAAAGGTTTGTTTGCTCAAACTAGCGACTCTTTCCCAATTATCCTCTCCAACTGCTCGAGCTACCAGCATGACCGTTGCCGTAGCGACGCCAAAGGCAGGCATGTAGTTAAACTGGGTCAAGACTTCTCCGACTGCATTCCCCGCTACTGCCTCCGTCCCAAAAGAAACAACCAAGGCAATAATCACTACATCTCCAGCCCGCATCATGAGACGTTCTCCTGCCGCTGGTAAAGCCAAAGTCAATAGTTCCTTATCTAAACCAAAAGTCGGTTTCTCAAAAGGCAGCTTTAATTGCGACCACAAAATCACAAGACCGACTAAGCGAGACAAGATAGTCCCCCAAGCAACACCCGCTATGCCCATATCAAGGACAAAAATAGCTAGACTTGAAAAAAGAATATTCAAGGCATTGGATAAAAGACTCACATAGAGAGGTAGACGCGGATTATGCGTTGCACGAATCAAGGCACCTAGACTGGTCATCAAGCCCAAGAGAACAATCGATCCACCCACCAAAGATAGGTAGAGCCCACCACTCTCAGCCACAGCCTGCTCAGTTCCCAAAAGTCCTATCATCTCTTGCCCAGCAAAGAGTGATAAGGCGCCTAAAAGCCCACTCAGCAATAGGGTTATCTTGAGAGCCTCTGTCACGTGATAAGCCAACTTGGACTGATTTTTCTGTCCCAAACTTTTTGAAATAACACTGGAGATAGCAGCTCCCAGAGCGATAAAAATCGCCTGGTAAATCGTGATAATATTGCCAGCCACTGAAACACCTGAAATAGCGATTAAGCCCAAGTGAGCGACCAAGTAACTATCCACCATGCCCATAAGCATCTGCAAAAAGTTTTCACCCATAGCTGGCAATGCAATATTAAGAATGTCTTTATTTTTCTTAAACAATCTCTCCTCCTGATGAAAAGAAACTCAGTTGGTTTCCCAACCGAGTTTACTTCCTCTGTCTTAAAGTCCTAGATAAGTCTCCACCGCTGCTTGCATGTCAGCAGCTGCCACTGTTGTTTTATGACGAACTGGAGCTGTTTCAAGGCCATCAACCGCTGGTGGCACTGCCACTCCTGAAATGTCATGTAATTGAGCCAAGGCTTCAAAGTCAGTCAAGCCTGCGTTTCCTGTTACCGCTTCTACGGCAACCACTGGGAACTTGTATGGACTAGCTGTTGAAGCAATCACTGTCTTAGCCGCATCCCCAGTAGCCGCTTTGTATTTTCTATAAACTGCTGAGGCAACCGCCGTATGTGGATCCTCGATATAGGCATCTGTTTGATAAACACGTTTAATTTCTGCTGCTGTTTCTTCCTCAGTCGCATATTCAGCTGCAAAGAGTTCCAAAATCGCTGCATCAAAGTCTGTCAATTCATATTGTCCTTGTGTACTCAAGGCATTCATGAGTTCAGCAGTCTTAACCGCATCATTCCCCAAAAGATGGAAAATCAAACGCTCCAAGTTTGAAGATACCAGAATATCCATAGATGGACTAGTTGTCACTTTAAACTCACGTTTCTTGTCGTAAACACGTGTCTTGAAGAAGTCTGTCAAAACATTGTTGTCATTTGAAGCACAGATTAATTTGCCAACTGGAAGACCGATTTGTTTAGCATAAAAGGCAGCCAAAATATTTCCAAAGTTTCCTGTTGGTACTGTGAAATTGACCTTTTCACCAGCCACAATCTCACCAGACTTGACCAACTGAGCGTAGGCATAAACATAATAAACAATCTGTGGTACCAAACGACCAATGTTCATAGAGTTAGCTGATGAAAATTGCAACTTGTTCGCTGCCAATTTTTCACGAAGTTCCACATCGTTGAACATGTGCTTCACGTTTGTTTGTGCATCATCAAAGTTTCCATCAATAGCGATAACATGAGTATTGTCGCCAGTCTGAGTAGTCATTTGCAACTCTTGTACCTTGCTAACACCATCTTTCGGATAAAAAACGATAATCTCAGTTCCAGGCACATCGGCAAACCCCGCCATAGCAGCTTTCCCAGTATCACCAGATGTCGCTGTCAAAATGACAATCTTGTTCTCCAAACCATGCTTTTTAGCGGCTGTTGTCATAAAGTACGGCAAGATAGACAAGGCCATGTCTTTAAAAGCGATCGTTGAACCATGGAACAGTTCCAAGTTATATTGCCCATCCAGTTTCACCAATGGCGCAATAGCTGGAGTATCAAACTTGCTATCGTAGGCATTGGTGATACAGTAGTCCAACTCCTCAGCCGTAAAGTCATCTAAAAAGGCTGATAAAACTAATTTAGCCACTTCTTGGTAAGAAGCATCTTTTAATGTTTCAAAGTCCAAATCCACCTTTGGATAAGTAAGTGGTGTAAACAGACCACCATCCGTCGCCAAACCTTGCAAAATAGCTTGGCTGGCAGTTACTGTATTATTGGCATCACGCGTTGATTGATAAACTAATGTCATGAATCTCTATCCTTTATCTATAGTCTCTTCCATTATATCATGATTTTTCAGAAAATTCTCCCTTTATAAGAGAAATTATAATCCCAATTCTTTCTTCAAAGGCTCTAAATAAACCATTTCTTGCTTATCTCTTTTCTCCAGTCCTTCCTCAGCTAGGGTGAGTAAA
This sequence comes from Streptococcus sp. GMD6S, assembly GCF_000297015.1. The sequence continues at coordinate 6,790 of NZ_AJRH01000057.1, forward strand.
TCTTTAGAAAACTCGAGAACCGCAGCTTCTTCTTCATCTGTGAGTTGTTTTTTAGAAAATTGTCGTCTTAAAAGCTTATAATCACGACCAGCTGTGGTAAAAAATGGAGCAGTTCGCAAGTAAGCTTCAAGCTTGTCTAAATGAACCAACAAGCCCAAGTGAAAGGCAGCAGAAGCAAAAGTCCTATCAAGTGGCTGAGTACACACACTACGAAACTCAACTGTTCCTCGAGTCGTTAAGTCTTGGTACTGGTAACTACGATGAGTTTGGAAATCCTCCTCCTGAGGATGAATTAACACCTCATCCCCATTAAGGGTAAATGCTTGGATTTCAGGTGTAGCCAAATAGTCCCTAGCCTGAATCGGATAAAAATAATAGATCTGCCCATCACGCTCCGCAGTAAAGATTGCAGAATAATCTAGATAATCAAAAAAATCATTCTCGTCTTTGAAGAGTCTGGCATTGACGCCTACATTTTCAGGATAAATCCCGTGCATAGACTCTTCCCAAAAAATATCTCTCGAAATCTTGGTATCCCAATCTGCCCCTGAAAACTCAGAATTTGCAAACAAACAAGCTTTGGCAGCTTCAATTTGAGTAAAAGCATTGATAACACGCAGGTAGTTGGACCTTGAAATGTCTAGTTGAACCTGACTCCCACAGATAAAGGCTCCATACTCAGGGAAATGATGTAAATCTGATTTAGTTACATTTCTACTCAAATTCAGATAATCCATCAACATCTGATAGCGTGGATAAGCCACTGGACAATTCTCATTTTTATCCCAGTTAGGATGAATGCCGCGGCCAACAATAGCATGATTAGCTTCACCCAATTTATTCTGAATCGTAGCCATATAGAAGTTAAGGCGTTCTTCTACCTCTTGGATAGATTCGGCCTTTCCGAATGCAAACTCAATCGTCGTATAAGCAACCTCAAACAAGATCGTATCTTGGCTGACTGGATCAAGCAACTGAATTGGATTCCCAAAATCATCCACTTTTTCGATAGTAAAGCCCAGTACTGATGGTAAATACCGAAAGAGATCCTTAACAACTTCACCATCTGTAGCTTTACCCTCTAAATTTACAATAGGATATTCTAACTCAATCCCAATAAATAAATCTGGGTGCTCTTTTATATTCTTTAAGTAACGTTTCTTTAGTAATTCAACAGACCGAGACATTAATCACCAAACTCTTTCATAATCAAAATAAATTGTGAATAAGTAATATTATACCAAAAATACACTAAAAATGACTAGAATAAGAAGAAAAAGATGATTCATCAGTTATCTGTACTTAATCAAAATCTTTACCAAAACAAAAAACAAGGTCCGAAAACCTTGTCTTTATTACTATACCGGCGGCCGGGGTCGAACCGGCACGTCCTTGCGGACACTGGATTTTGAGTCCAG
>NZ_AJRH01000058.1:0-8121 GCF_000297015.1 Streptococcus sp. GMD6S
TTGAGTACAGCTTTCTCATAGAGAAAACCAGAAAGCCCGAGAAAAACTCCCATAAGGAGGTAAATCCAATACTGGTCTAGGGTCATGAGAGGAATGTTGTCTGGCATATCTAGTACGGGTGTTAGGCCAAATATGAGTAGTGAGACAAAGTTTGCTACGAGACTGGCTGCTAGAGTTGAGACCCAGAAAAAGCGTGAAAAATGATGATAGACTTCCTCTACAACAAAGAGGAGACCTGCAATCGGTGCATTAAAGGCAGCGGCTAAGCCTGCGGCAGCACCACTGGCAATCAGGGAGCGTTCCTCTACCGGACTGGATTTGAGCCACTTGGCAATACCTTTTCCACCAACTGCTCCAAGTTGAATACTTGGTCCTTCTCGACCTAGCATAAGGCCACTGGCAATAGCAAGAATCCCTAGAATATATTTTTTCCAGAGGACACTCCACCAGTTGAGAGTCATGAGTCCCTTTAGTTCGGCTTCGACTTGAGGAATTCCTGAACCCTTGATGTCTTTTTCCGACCGAGTTAGTTTCGCACTAAGCCAGCTAACAATTAGATAAAATAGACCAATGATAAAAAGATTGCGCACTAGGTGCGCTTGATCTTGATAGAGGCCTTGTATCAGGTAGAAGCCTTTTTCAATTAAGAAACGAAAAGATCCAACGATGAGCCCGACAACTAGCCCGACGATGATTCCCCGCCCAACTTGGGATAATATGGTACTTGAGGCAAAGGCAAATTCTTTCTTGGATCGGAGTATTTCTGACTGTTCCTCCATAATCATTTCCTCCAACTTAACTTTCTTTATTTGCTACAACCAGTGATTTTATCGGTTCAAAACTGGTACGATGAATAGGGGTAACTCCTAGTTTGTCAAGTCCTTCTAAGTGTTTTGCCGTTCCATATCCTACATTAGCTGTAAAATCATATCCAGGATATTGAACATCATAGCCCTTCATCAATTCATCCCGTGTCACCTTGGCCACTATAGATGCAGCTGCGATCGAGAGAGAGTTTGCATCTCCTTTGATGATGGAGGTTTGTGAAATCGGCAACTCCAGTTTCATGGCATCTATCAAGAGGTGCTCAGGTTGGGGACTGAGCTGGGAGATTGCTTCTTTCATGGCCAGTTTGGTCGCTTCATAGATATTGACTTGATCAATGATCTGATTATCCATGATACCAATACCTATTGCCAAGGCTTGGTCTTGAACGGCTTCATAAATTTCCAGATGTTTCTTTTTGGGGATCTTTTTGCTATCGTTGAGGCCTTTAATCTTACATTTTTTAGGTAAAATAACAGCTGCAGCAACTACAGGGCCAGCCAGAGGACCACGGCCTACCTCGTCAACACCTGCTACTAAGGTCAATCCTTGCTTATACAGTTCCTTTTCATAAGAAAGCATAGTTTCCAAACGAAGGTCCTCATCCAGTTCAGCCTGTATGACTTTTTTACGCTTGTTGATTTCCTTTTGAACCCCAGAACGAGGATCCTTTTCCAGTTCAAGAAAAAGGGGATTGTCTAATTCTTTGACAGTGGCAAGAAGTTCTTTAATTTCTTTAATCGTCGTCATCGATGTCGTCCAATGTATCTAAGGTGTAGTTACCGAGTTTTCCATCACGGACTTCCTTGACGAAGAGGCTGTAAAAGCGGTCGTAGTCGTCTCGGAAACCAAGGGCACGGGTCATATCCATGATGATAACAGGTGCTTCTTCTTCTATCTTCATTTGTTTGAAGCGTTCAGCTAGCTTTTCTGGATAATGTTTTTTGAAATAATTAAGACCAAAAATGGTCACTTCATCCATTGGGAGTAGTTGATCTTTAATTGCTCCAGTCAAGGCTAGTTTCAAAGCGACGATTTCGTCTTCGAACTTAGGCCAAAGAATCCCTGGTGTGTCTAAAATTTCAAGGTCTTTGTTGGTTTTGAGCCACTGTTGCCCCTTGGTAACACCTGGTTTATTGCCGACAACTGCAATCTTTTTCCCAGCCAAACGGTTCATGAGAGTTGACTTACCGGCATTTGGAATTCCGATAATCATGGTCCGCAAGGTTTCGATCTTGATACCTCGTTCTTTCTGGCGTGCAATCTTATCAGCCATGAGCTTTTTAGCGGCATCCGTCACAACTTTTACAGTCACTTGCTCTTTGGAGTTGATAGCCAGAGTTTGAATTCCCTGTGATTCAAAATACTGACGCCATTCTTTGGTCATTGCGGGGTCAGCCAGATCTGCCTTATTCAAAATCAAAAGCTTTGGTTTATCCCCAACAATCTTAGTTAACATAGGATTTTGACTAGATAAAGGTAGCCTAGCATCCACCAAAATCGTCACAAAATCAACAAATTTTAAATTCTCCTGAACTTGCCGCCGAGCCTTAGACATGTGACCCGGAAACCATTGAATAGTAGCCATAATATTTTCCCCTTCCGACTAAAAAAAACGTAGTAAAAACGTTTTCTTTCTTACTACCTATTCTATCATAAATTAGGAACTTTTGCACAGGCTTTGACCACAATAAATGACAAATAGTATAGGTGCGAAACATCCTTGATACCAGTCAGGATTTACTTGACTTTTTTTGCCAACAGGTATATACTTGGTGTATACAATTTCGTGGAGGTAGAGCGATGAATATAGTAAAGACTCGGAAGGTGGGGAATTCGCTCACTGTGACTATTCCTAAAAATTTGGGGATGACAGAAGGTCAAGAAATGGTTGTCTACAAAGGGATTGACGGAGTCATTGTCTTAGCTCCAAAGTTGAAAGATCCTTTTGATGGGATTACTGATTTGAGAATGACAAATGATTTTGAAGGGGTAAGGTCACTTGATAGCGAAATCTGACTATATTCCTGAAAAGCAGGATATCATTTGGCTGGACTTTGATCCATCAGTCGGTCGAGAAATCCAGAAACGGCGACCTGCCTTGGTAGTTTCTAGGAGAGAATATGCCTTGCAAACTGGTTTTGTGGCTGTCTGTCCCATCACTCATGGCCAACAACGCTTGGCAGAAAAAGGCTTGCTCGTTCCTGTCTCGTCGGACAAGGTAGATGGCGCTGTCAATCCATTTCAACTGTATACCTTTGATTTTCGGATGCGTAATGCTCAAAAAATAACAAGAATGGACACACAATGTTTTCAGAAAGTCGTCCAACTTTACCAGTACATCTTTGGAGATACTTAAATCCTACCATGCATAGACAAGGTAGGATTTATTCTATATGAGTAACCTATCTAAAAACGGATGAAGACAATTGAAGAGAATCCCTCTAGTCCAGCTTTCTTGTGCTGATGATAGATGCTCTGCTTGAAGGCATTCTTTTAGAAAATCGCGGACTTGTTCTGGTGCAATTTCAAACTCAAAGGCCTTCATCTTGTAAAAAAAGTCGATGAGATGCTTAGATAAGTAATCATCTGAAAAGCGTACTTCTCCACTTTTTCGATATTCTAATAGGAGCCGAGAAAATCTGGATTTTTCATCAGGCAAATCCCGAAAATAGGAATTGAGAAGCCAAGTCTGCTTCTGCTTTCGTTCAATAGGATCTTGATTTGCAATTCGCTGATCCTTTTCCAACTCCTTTTGGTTTTGTTTAGCCTTGATAGCCCGTTCGTCTCTATTCTTACCAAAGAGGATTTTCTCCCACTTTCGTTCTTCTTGGGTCAAGGATTCTGTAAAGCCAAAGTAATCTTGATAGGCTCGTTCTGCAGGACCCATGGCAAGAATGAGGTTGTCAGCGTATTGCTTGGCGATTTTATCTCTTTTCTTGCGTTCCTTCTCTGCCTGAATCCGTAAATGCTGCTCGTAATCTATTTTCTCCTTACCTAGCTTGATAAGGTATAGGTGGTCATCAGACTTACCAAATAGAAAGGGTTTGATGCACTTTTCAAGGACTTCTTCCAGACGAGCCTTCTTTTTTGGCTCTGCCTTGGTCCAACTTCCACCTTGAAAGACTTCTAGGAAGATCTGATAGTCTCTCTCAGGTGCGAATTGATTGCCACGATTGGCTTTGAAAATACCTTTTTCCCAAAACCATTTTAGAAGTTTTTCGTCAAAATCGCTTTTATTGATATTGATTTTTTCCTTTTTCTGGGCCTTTCTGGTTAGGTTTTCAACTTTTCTGAGTAGTCTTTCTTCCTCTTCCAGTTGCTGATCGAGGCTAATACGATGAAAATGGCGAACACAGTCGCTTCCTATAGGGAAGAGACGTTGGCCTGTAACTCCGTTAAAGAGTTCGTAGGTGTATTTTATGGCGTTCCCGCAGACACAATTACTACGGCCAATGCCATTAAAAATCAAGGAAACTTCATTCCATTCCTTGGTAGCTTGATCCCAAGTATCGGCTTTTGAAGCCTGTAAAACCGCATCGTGCAAGGATTTTCTAACTGGAAGTGGCATGAGGTCTCCTTTCTAGATTATACTTTTAAAACTTGAACATCGTCTTTGCCGAGTAAAATCAAGTATTTTTCAATATTTTCAATCGAATAGGCTCGAGATAAGGCCTCTCCGTATAGGGCTAACTGACCACGGTAGCGGTCTATGAGTTGACTTGGTTGATCATAACGGTCAGTCTTGTAGTCAAAAAGAACGATGCGATCCTCATAAAGCAGATAGCCATCCAAGATCCCACGGACAACGAAGTCTTCTTGACTCTTCTGGTCCCGCTTGAGCATAGAAAAAGGTTGCTCGCGATAGAGATGGCCGGTATTAGCGAGAATTTCCTGACCAAGTGGTGTTTCAAAGAAGGCGAGAATTTTAGAAAGATTGATCTTGTCTCTTACAGCTGGACTAGTCTGAACTTGTTTGAGAGTATCTTTCAGGCTAGCAAGTGTTGGTCGCTGACTAAGGTCAATTCTCTGCATGAGTTCGTGAGTGGCACTACCAATCTCAGCTCCAGTTACCTTTTCTTTAGTTGAAAAATCTGGTAAATCGAAGCTGATTTGCTTCTCTGTTGATTTGGTTTGGTTAGCAATTTGTACCCCTTCCATATCCATTACTGGTTCGTAGAATTTCTTGATTTGGCTAGGAGTTTGGACGCTAGGAAGTTCAATAGCCGCACGGTGAAGAGTATTATAGACTTCTACTTCTTTTAGCATTTCCAGAGCTTCTTTGATAGTTTCTGACTGGCGATTGTCTGCTTGAGAACTATCTTGTAGAGGGCTCTTGTTTTCCAATTCTCCGATAGCTTCTCTGGTCAGCTGGTCTTCACCAACAAAACGATAGCTAAAGTTGAGATGGTCTTTGGCAAATACTTTAGTGATCGCCCAGATCCAATCTTGGAAATTCTTGGCTTGAAGTCTGGTATGTTTATCGAGTTTTCCGTTTTCAGATCTTGGATACTCCTTGGCTTCTAGCTTTTCACGAGAGCCCTTACCGACAAGATAGAGCTTTTTCTCAGCCCGTGTCATAGCAACATACAGTAGACGCATTTGCTCAGAATAGCTAGCCAGTTGTAGCTCTTCTTCATTTTGCGTATAAGTGAGGCTAGGAATGGAGAGTTTAATGGTTTTCGGATAGTGGGCTTCTACTGCTCCTGTTTCCACCTTGGCAATGTATTTGACACCAAGCCCATTTTTACGACTGAGAATAACGTCTGACATCGAGTCTTGCTTATTGAAGTCCTGATCCATGTTGAGGATAAAGACATAAGGAAACTCCAAACCTTTACTCTTGTGAATGGTCATGAGTTCCACTGCATCTTTAGGCGGTGCGACGGCTACACTTGCAAGATCATGCTGTGCTTCCAAAACCTGGTCAATCATACGAATAAAACGAGACAAGCCCTTGAAATTACTCTTTTCAAACTGGTCTGCTCTCAAAGCTAAAGCATAGAGATTGGCTTGTTTGGCAGGACCGTTAGGCAAAGCTCCGACATAATCATAGTAAAAACGATCGTTGTATATCTTCCAAATCAGGTCATAAAGGGAGTTGGTTTTGGCATATAAGCGCCAAGAATCCAAAATATCCATGAATTGATTTAGTTTTTCCTCTAAAGGTTTGTGAATTAACTCTTTCTGCTCAGCTGTTTGTTTTTGAGCATGAAGCAGTTTCTCATAAAGATTCTCTTGTACTTTATCAGCTGCTTTTTGAAGGGACAAACGTGCCAGCTCGTCCTCATCGAAGCTAAACATTGGAGACTTCATAAGGGCAACCAAGGCATAGTCTTGGAGAGGATTGTGGATGACACGAAGGGTATCCAACATGACTTGCACTTCTAGGGATTGGAGGTAATTATTCTGCTCTCCGTCTGTTTTCACAGGAATTCCATACTCTGACAGAGCGAGGAGTATCTGATCATTACGACTGCGACTGGAAGTCAAAAGAGCAATTTCCTTAAAGGCTACACCATTCTCTTGATGGAGCTTTAGGATTTCCTTGATGACTAAGCGCATTTCTCCTGTGAGTTTCGTGTCTGCATCACTTTCTTCCTCCTCTTGCCCACTATCGTCCTTATCGTAGAGGAGAAATTCTGCCTTGTTGTCTAGATTGGGAGTTAGTTTGGTATTGGCAAAAACAAGCTGGTGCATGCTATCATAGTTGATTTCGCCGACCTCTTGGTCCATAAGGCGTCCAAAAACATCATTGGTTGCTGATAGCACTTCTGAACTGCTACGGAAATTTTCCTTGAGGAGTATCAACTTCCCCTCTTTAGGATTATGCGCATAGCTTTGGAATTTTTCATTGAAAATCTGCGGGTCTGCCTGACGGAAACGGTAGATGGACTGCTTGATATCCCCCACCATAAAGCGATTTTGACCATTAGATAACAATTCCAGCATTCGTTCTTGAATGTGGTTGGTATCCTGATACTCATCGACCATGACTTCATGGAAACGTTCCTGATATGCCTCACGAATTTGTGGGAAATTCTCTAAAATTTCAATGGTGTAATGGCTAATATCAGCAAATTCAAAGGCATTTTCCTGGCGTTTACGTTCACGATAAGCCTCCACAAAATCGCTCATAAAGTTTTGAAAAGTTTTAGCTAACTCCCAGGTGTCTTCATGAAAACGTTCTTGATAGTCGAGAATCGTTATCTGGTCTGCTAGTTGTCCAAGTTTTGCAAACTGGGATTTTCTCTCCTCGTTATAAGCATCTGCAAGTGGCTTCAAATCAGCCTTTCGACTAGAGTTAGCAAGAGCCCGACCATTTTTCTCCTTCGAGATAGCGACAACACGTGAAAGAACTTTTTGATAAGTCTGACTATCGGACTCGTGATTTAAGGAGCCAATTTCATCCAAAACATCTTGCACAGCTTCTAAATAGGCAGCTTTTGGAAACTCCTTGGCATCGTTATCCAGATGATAACGGAAGAAGCTTTCCAAATCCCAAAGCGCCTGCTTGATTTGCTCGGTCAGTTTGTCTTTTTCAATTGCAAAGTCAGCTTCTTCAAACCCTTTGAGAAAAGAGTCGCTCAGCCATTTTTGGGGACTGCTGGTGGATTGTAAAAAGTCATAGATTTTGTAGACTTGTTGGCGCAGACCACGTTCATCCTTGCCACGCCCAGCAAAGTTCTTCACCAAACTACTAAATTTCTCTTTATTCTCACCTTGATAATGCTCTTCAAAAACTTGATGAAAAACTTCGTTCTTTAAGAGTAACTGTTCACTTTCATTTTGTAGAATACGGAAATTCGGTGCGATATCAATCAGATAACCATGCTTGCCAAGGAATTTTTGTGTGAAAGAGTCCATGGTTCCGATGGCAGCGTTTGGTAGATCTGCCAATTGACGTCCCAAGTGTTGTTTGAGATCGAGATCATCGGTTTCTTGGATTTGTTGGCTGATTTTTTTCTCCAAACGTTCCTTGAGTTCAGTAGCAGCCTTGACGGTAAAGGTCGAGATAAAGAGTTGGCTGATTTCCACACCTCGCGCCAATTGATCCAAAATGCGCTCGGCCATAACAAAGGTCTTCCCTGAACCAGCAGAGGCTGAAACAAGGATATTTTGCCCTTCGGTATAAATGGCTTCGATTTGCTCGGCAGTTTTCTTTTGTTCCTTGCTCGAACTCGCTTCTGCTTCTTGCAATTTTTTAATTTCTTCCTCAGTTAAAAAGGAAATAGGCTTCATCGATTCAACTCCTCTCTCATTTTTTCAAACCAAGCTTGCTTGAGTTTTTCTCCG
>NZ_AJRH01000059.1:0-8084 GCF_000297015.1 Streptococcus sp. GMD6S
GCGCTCATATCGCTTCGATAGCTCATCTCTCCCAAGGTATAGTATAATTCTACCTTATCAAAGCCATTTTTGTCTAGCTGTTTCCGAATTTTTTCCAGAACATCATGCGGTTCTAGGCCAGGAACCAAACGAACCTCTAGCTTAGCACTGGCTTCTGCTGGCAAAATCGTTTTAACCCCTTGCCCTTGATAACCTGACTGAATCCCTTCAATATTAAGAGCTGGCTCGAAAAAGAAACGTTTTAGAAAGGCTGCACGTTCCTCTTGTAAGAGAGGCAATTCCAAGCCATAAATGCGACTGATTTCCTCAGGATTGCGTTGGGCGTAGGTATCCACCAAGGCTAGTTCTCGTTCATTTGGCTCTTGAACATCCTCGTACAAGCCTTCTACCAAGATACGCCCATCAGCAGCTCGCAGACTACTTAAGGCCTGGATAAGATACCATGGTGCTGACTCCACGACACCACCATAACTCGAGTGGATATCTACATCCGCACTTTTCACCTTGGCATCAAAGGTCACGATTCCCTTGTTTCCACCAGAAATTTCTAACTGCTCCAAGGCATTTTTCGTTCCTTGCTCCCAAACTAGCAAATCTGCTCCTCGGAGTTTGTCTGCGTGTTTCCCTAAATACTTATCTAGATCCATAGAAGCAGACTCCTCTGCCCCTTCCATGATAAAACTGATATTGACAGGGAGGTCATCGTGGTGCTGCATATACTTTCTCAGAGCACTCAAACGAGCTGTGATGTGGCCCTTATCGTCGTCAACTCCTCGCCCATACATAAAACCATTTCGCACAGAAAGTGTAAAGGGATCCTCTGTCCAGATCTGATCTCCGTCCGCTGGTACGGTGTCATAGTGGTTATAGAAGATCAAGGTCTTGGCATCTGGACGCGAACTCTTGAAATGTGCCATGACAAAGGGAGCTGTGTAACTCTCATCAATCTCCACTTCAGCCCCCACACGCTTGAAAATCTCACCCAGATAGTTTGCGACTTCCTTGAGTCCAACCTGCTGGGCAAAGACGGATTTCTTGGAAATTAAGGTGCGTAAGACTTCGAAATAATGTTGGGCCACATGATCCTTCTCAAATTTTTCAATCTGCTCTTGTTCGCTAGGAAAAACCATTTTCTCTCTCTTTCTACTACGTACTTGTGTCCTCAGAACGACCACAAGTGCCTCTTAAAAATCAACTCTCTATACAAAAGTAAGAGGTGGAAACTCTCTCCCACCTCCCTATGTCTTATTACCAAACTGGTTGGTCCAAACCGTCTGATGTTTCTTCGATAACTTTTTTCACTTCATCAGTGTGGTAAGCCGCGATAATTTTCTTGATGGCATCAGCTTTAGGTGATGATTCCCAATCTTTTTTTGCAACGATGATGTTGTACCATTGTTTTGAGTTTTCATCAGCTTGCTCTTTGAAGAGTGCTTTCTTGTAGTCCAATTTTGCTTCTGTAACGAAGGTATTGTTTACAACGGCAGCGTCAACTGATGACAATGAACGAGCTGTTTGGCTAGCGTCCAATTCAGTAATCTTCAAGTTCTTTGGATTTTCTGTAATGTTCGCAACTGTTGCAAGAGCAGTTCCAGAAACATCCAATTTGATCAAACCAGCTGATTGAAGCAAGTAAAGCGCACGGCTTTCGTTTGTTGCATCGTTTGGCACGGCAATTTCACCGTTATCTGGGATTTCTTCCACTTTGGTGTACTTGTTTTCTTCCCCATTTTTACCTGAGTAAAGGCGGATTGGTGAGATGTAGGTATCTGCAATCGCTACAAGGTCTTTCCCGTTTTCTTTGTTCCAGTTGTTCAAGAAGTTGTAGTGTTGGAAAGCGTTCAAGTCTACTTCGCCATCAGCAGTTGCCTTGTTTGGTTGTGAATAGTCTGTGAACTCTGTGAATTCCAATTTAATTCCATCTTTTTCAACCAATTCTTGGATTTTATCCCAACGTGCTTCTTCAGAACCGCTACGGTTAACTGTTGCAATTTTGACAACTGTTTCGTTGTCTGCTTTCTTTTCTGAATTTCCGCAAGCTGCAAGAGTCAAACCTGCGACTGTAGCAAGAGCTGCTACACCGAGCCATTTTTTAATTTTCATGATTCTATCTCCTTTAAAAATAATACCGTAATAGTATCTCATACTTTATTTGATTTAGCAAATTGTTATTAGATAGGCAGACATATAGTTTGAAACTATATACCTAAAAATTGAGAAATCATCCGCCTTTCTCAGACTGGATGATTTCATACGACTATTTAATATCAGCTTCTGCTGGGAGATAAGTGTCTCCGAAGAACTGTTTAGACAATTTTTCAAGAGTTCCGTCTTTGTAGAGTTCTTGGATGCGTTTGTCCACAAATGATTTCAACTCATCTTGACCTTTAGCAAGAAGTGGGTAAACATAAGGTTGTTGGTCGCTTGGAAGTTCGATGACTTTCAAGTTGTCCAAACCTTGGTTCTTGATAACTGTTTCAACACCGATTTTATCAAAGATCTTGTAGTCAAACTGACCATCGCTCAAACGTGACATGATTTGTTGGAAATCAGCCTTGGTGTAGTTAAGAACCGTTGGATTGTCTGCGTGTTGTTTGTTATAATCTTCTAGCTGTTTAGCTGATGTTGTCCCTTGAACAACCTCAGTAGACTTGCCTCCGATATCATCAAGTGACTTGATGCTGTCGTCATCTTTCTTCACAACGAGAACGTTAGGGTTTTTAGCAGTTGGTGCTGCATAAAGGTACTTTTCAGCACGTTCTTTGGTATAGCTGATATTATTCACAGCCATTTGGTAGCGATCGCTATCAAGGCCTGCAAAGACACCTGACCACTCTGTCTTTTCAAACTTGACATCGTATTTGTCAGAGTCTTTAAAGATAGCACGGACTACTTCAATCTCATAACCAGTCAACTCGCCATTTTCTTCGTAGTTGAATGGTTTTGGTGAAGCATTGGTTGCAACGATAATTTCTTTCTTACCAGATGCTGCTTCGCTAGTTGCAGTATCTTTCTTATCTCCACCTGAGCAAGCTGCTAGTACACCTGCGGCAACAAGTCCTAGAGCTGCAAGAGATGAATATTTGACGATTTTTTTCATGTCATTTCCTCCAAAATAGAATACTTTACTATCTTAACAGAAAATATTTTTTTTCGCCATTATATGATATCTATCTCGGTGATAGGTTTTTTTTATGGCTGACTAAAAGACCAGACGTAAGACTGCAATCAAGACTACTCCAAAAAGAACCGTACCCACTAGATTGCGGTAGCGAAAGGCTACCCAAGCCGTTGGAAAGACTGCTAAAAAGTCCAGCCATTTGATCTGAGGAAGGCTGCCAACCTTGCCAGTCACTACGCTTGAAAGGATCAAGGCAAAGATAATGGAAACAGGCAAGAACTTCAAAAAACGCTCAACGATAGCTGGCAACCCCTTGTACTTAACCAAGATGAAGGGAATCATACGAGGTATCCAAGTCACTAGGCCTGAAAAGATAACAGCTAACAAAAGATATTTACTGACCATCTAAGACCACCCCCATGGTACAACCTAGCAAGGTCGCAAACAGAACAGCTAGCGACTGAGACACCACTGTCAAGAACAAAAAGAAGGACACCGCAACAACGGCTAGGATCATCAGCAGATTCCGTACAGGAACCCGTCTTTGCATAATCTGAAATTGCGAGGTAAAAATCCCAATAAACATCCCAACAAGGGCAAAGTCTAATCCAAAGACCTCAGGATTTGGAAGAAGTCCACCTAAAGCTGTCCCCGCAACTGTCCCAATAAACCAGGCTACATAACTATTGAGATTGTTCCCATGCATCCACATAGGATGGACCTTGTCTGTATGGGCTAATTCTCCCATCAAAACCCCATAGGTCTCATCTGTCAGGAGACTGGACATGCCGATATTTTGCCAGAGACTAGTATGACGGAAATAGGTCGATGCATGCAAGCTCAGCAAAAAGAGGCGCAAGTTGATCAAAAAGACCGTCATAGCAATAGCTGCCACAGGCGCTTGTACCGCAATCAATGCCAACATGGCAAACTGGGCGCTCCCAGCATAAACAAAGAGGCTCATCAAGCCCATCTCAACAGGTGTCACATAGGGCGCACCGATAATCCCACAAGCCAGGCCAATGCTGACATAGCCAAGGGCAGTCGGCATGGCCGCCTGTACACCTTCCCAAAATCCTTTTTCTTTCATCCTTCTCCTCATATTCTCTCCAATTGAGGCTGTTCGTTATCACAGCCACAGCACGGACTATTATAACATATTCAAATAAGGGAAAAAAGTTTAGAGTTTGAAACTTGAAGCTAGTAAACATTGTAAAAAATGTTACCTGTTTATGGATACATGAGAAATTGATCCACTCGAATCATATACTTGTTGGCTTCAGTTTTTTCAGCATCTTCATCTTCTGTCGGATAGACATCGACCCAGAGTTCCCACTGTTGTCCTTTCAGCTTGACCTTGTAGCGATAACCGTCATCATAGAGTCCTACCGGATCAGTGGTCATGGACTGGTAATCTGGGAGTTCTTCCAATTCTTTTTTTACAGTCTGGGATAGATTGTTGATCACTACTTGTTGCTCCCCTTTTGAAGCTACAGTAATATGAGCTGTCGCTTCTTCCAAGCGATGCGATTTTGAAAATGTGAATCTTACTCGACCTGTATGGCCCTTCAAAGAAATATTTTCGTAATCATAGAAAAGGCGACCTGTTTTATAGAAATAAGGGTCTTCTGCACGCCAAGTATCGCGATAGGCCATTTCCTCTTCTTCCACCACTTGGCTAGCCTCTCCAAATACTTCTTCAAAAGATTTAACAGGCATACCAAACGAAAGGGATTCAAACAAAACTAGTTGCGTCTTGTTGATATTATGGCAAGCTGATAAAAGCATGAGTAAAGCTCCAAGAGCAAGTAAACTACTGATTATTTTTGTAATTTTCATATTTTTACTATACTAAAAAACTCTATCATTTGTCCAAGATAAAAGAGTTAACCATTAACTGACTTCTATTCTAGGGTATAGAAGGAAAGGATTACGATGCATGCCTCCGATATTGACTAATCCCAACCCCATATTTCTTATCTTCAGGTTTCTCATGATAACCTAGTTCTGTTGGATAGACTTCAACCCAGAGTTCCTCCATTTGTCCTTGTAATTTGGCTTTATATCGATAAGAATCTTTCTCGAGTCCTAGCATTTCAACAGTCAAAGACTGATAGTCTGGCAAAGTTTCAATCTCTGTTTTTATAAACTGAGATAAATTGTTGACCAGTTCTTTCTGTTCCACTTTTGAATTGATAGGAAAAGAGACTCTTACTTCTTCTAAAGTATGCCATTTTGAAAATGTGAAATCTGCACGAACAGTATAGTCTTTCCACCTCATGTTTTCGTAATAGTAGAAGAGGCGACCTGTTTTATAAAAATAAGGGTCTTCTGCACGCCAAGTATCACGATAAGCCATTTCTGTTTCCTCAACAACTTTATCAGCTTCTCCAAATACTTTTTCAAAAGATTCTGTGGACATATAAAAGGAAAGAGATTTAAACATGACTAACTGCGTACTAGGAAATTCCAAATTTTTAAAGTTTTGGTAAGATTTTATAAATAAGATTAGCACTCCAATAGCAAGCAAACTACTAATTATTTTTGTAAATTTCATATTTCTACTATACAAGAAAACTCTAGGATTGACAAACTTTGAATTTTTCGATTACATTTTGAGATTTGTTCTCTAAATTTTGAGGAAACAAAGAATTGATCAAAAACTAGTAACAGATAGTCAAAATAAAAAAGACTGAAACTGTACTGCACCCCAAAAGTTAGACAGAAAAATCTAACTTTTGGGGTGCAGTACAGAGATTATCTTTTTCATTCTATTTTCTCCTATACTATGAAACAAAGACAGTATAACACGAAGACTACCCTAACTCAAACTTGGATAACTGAGATGCTGTCAGTCCATCACAAGCTACATCTGACTGCTTGAGTTTTCTAGCCAATCGCAATTCCTTGTAAAATTCTCCCAATGCCATCTTTTCAATCATGACCAAACTCCTGTCCAAAACCCTCTTTACTATTCCATTCGTAAATACTTTTCCTTTTTTAACATGTTATAAAATATGGGAACTATATACCCGTTTACACTAGACACAAGATATAGTGCTTACGAGAATATCAAAAAGGCGACTTACAAACGGAAATCGTCTTTTAATAATGTCTAAATTCTTCGCAGGATTTCAAAATTTTGATATAATAGAAGTAACAAAAATAAAGGAAATTAAGTATTATGAACGCAATCACAGCTCACAGCTCACGCTGATTATGTAATCGGACGTGTTTTTTGTCAAGCATTAAAACAGGCATTTTCACATTTTTGTGAGAAGGCTTTTTATGTTGAGTTTTCTGAGTTATCTTTAGAGAGAAATGGGGAGCTACAATATGCATAACCATTTCTCAAACGAAGTTGATGGACAACTCAAGTTTTATCAAGATTATCTACCTCTTGTTGATAAAACTTTGAAAACAGATGATATTTTAACGGATTATACAGATGGTATTGTATATGGAAATCTGATTGAATTTAAAGTTGTTATCAATGATATTAACTCTGTTCTATTCCAAACCATCAAATATCTATCCGCTCGGAGAATCAAAGGGAAAGAAATCCCTAAAAACATTCTGCTTGTATCGCTAACGAATGAAAAAATCTACGTTTTTGATAGTCAGGAATATTTAACACATATCGAAAAAGTATATTTTGGTGGTGCAAGTGTTAAAACAGCTGGTTTTTCTTCTGATGCTCCTCTTGAGGTTTTAGAATACGGTCAAAGTCAACTAGATGAAAGTCGTCTCATTACTTTACTACGTTCAAAGCAATACACAAAAATTAACATTGACGAAAACTGTATTGTTGGTTGGGCGGAACGTTTTTATCGTGAAAACAAAGGAGCTAAAAAGTCTGATTTTATCGGTGACCAAACTGGTAAAGTTAAAATTATTGGTGAAATTCGGAAACCTGAGAAACTAAAAGAATTTATCAATCCCTATATCGGTGAAACTAATGCACAATTTCACTATTTGATGGATAAACTCAATGATACTTTACAAAAGAAAAACTTAGGAGCTTTCTACACTCCTGAACCTTATGTTGAAAAGTCATTGGAGCTAGTCCGACAAGCTATTAAGCGTGTTCCAGAAGGAAATGATTATATTATTTTGGATAGATGTGCTGGGACTGGAAACCTCGAGAAATTGATGAGCGACGAGGAACTAAGTCACTGCGTCCTTTCTACTATTGAATACTATGAATATAAAGTTCTTGTTGAGTTGCTAGGTGACAAGGTTCGCCACATTATCCCACCAACTGAGAAAGAAGATACGTTTAATATGGGACTAGTCCGAGGAGCTGACGCTCTTAGCAAGGAATACATTAACAATGAAATTATTAAACGCTATATCAACGACCCAAAAGTGACAATTATCATGTACGAGAATCCCCCTTATGCAGAGACTACTTCTATTGAACACCAAAAAGCTGGGACTAGTAAGAAATCATCTGCTTGGAAAAAGAGCTTTTTAGTGACGGAGATGAAAAAAGAGGTTAAAGGACAAGCGACAAACGAACTCGGAAATATCTTTATCTGGTCTGCTTTCAAATATTATTTACGCCAACCAACAGATTCTTATATTGTCTATAGTCCTGTAAAGTATTGGAAAGCTCAGCATCTCATCAATCAAAAATTTTTAGGTGGTTTTGCTTTTAATCGCAAACACTTTCACACTAATATTCATGCGATGATTATGTGTGCTCTTTGGAGTAAAGAAGAAGTTGCACTAGAGTCACTAAAATTAGAAGCCTATGATATTGATAAGGATGGAAATTTACTTCCTGAAAATAATATCATTATTAAAAGGATACATAGCACGTATAGCCAAAAGTACTTTGATAAAAGAAAGTTCATAGATGATGAAAATAATGGACTTTATCTAGGATTAAATGGTAAAGAGTATGAAGGTAAAACTAAGAGTGTTGTTCCTTTATTTAATTCAAACATTCTGGGCTATA
>NZ_AJRH01000060.1:0-7790 GCF_000297015.1 Streptococcus sp. GMD6S
GGTGGTGATAATGGTTTCCTCTGTGATGATAATCCCCAGCGGAATCGTAACGTAGTAGGTACGATTGTTTCTTTCCTCTGTGATGGGAACGTCCACGATGATCAAAGTGTACTCATCTTCGATGGTAATACGGGACATTTCTTCCGCATCGAGCGGTGCTCGAAGGTCGGCAATGTCAATGTCGAAGGCGTTAGCGATTTCCAACGATTCATTTTGTGTAGGATTGACGAGGTTGATCCAAGTACCTGGTTCAAGCGTGTCGATCTCTTTAAATTCCGTTGTTGTTGAGAGAAAAACTTGTTTCATATCCCCTATCCTTTCCTACTATTCAGTGATTCATTTTTTGCACCGTACTATTATACTATAAAAACAGCTTTTTGGGTAATAGAATTTCACATTTTTTGGTATAATGGAAAGCAATAATGGACTAGAAAGAACAAAGATGCAAGATAAAATTGTGATTCATGGGGCACGTGCCCATAACTTAAAAAATATTGATGTGGAGATTCCGCGAGACAAGCTGGTTGTTGTGACTGGTTTGTCAGGGTCTGGGAAATCCAGTCTGGCCTTTGATACCCTCTATGCTGAGGGCCAACGTCGCTATGTAGAGAGTCTATCAGCCTATGCTCGCCAGTTTTTGGGCAACATGGAAAAACCAGACGTGGATGCTATTGATGGCCTCAGCCCAGCTATTTCCATCGACCAAAAAACGACTAGCAAAAACCCGCGCTCGACCGTTGGAACGACGACTGAAATCAATGATTATCTGCGTCTCCTCTACGCACGTGTGGGGACGCCTTACTGTATCAACGGGCATGGGGCTATCAAGGCTTCTTCTGTGGAGCAAATTGTGGATAAGGTCTTGGAATTGCCAGAACGCCAACGCTTGCAGATTTTGGCCCCTGTCATCCGCAAGAAAAAAGGCCAACATAAGAGTGTCATTGAGAAGGTTCAGAAAGACGGTTATGTTCGTGTCCGTGTGGATGGGGAAGTCTATGATGTGACCGAAGTGCCAGAGTTGTCGAAGAGCAAGCAACACAATATCGATGTTGTTGTTGACCGTATCGTCATCAAGGAGGGCATTCGTAGTCGTCTCTTTGACTCCATTGAGGCAGCCCTTCGTATCGCAGAAGGTTATGTCATTATCGACACTATGGACGATTCTGAGTTGCTCTTTTCTGAGCATTATGCCTGTCCAGTTTGTGGTTTTACAGTACCAGAGTTAGAGCCTCGTCTCTTCTCCTTCAATGCCCCGTTTGGCTCGTGTAGTGAGTGTGATGGTTTGGGCATCAAGCTGGAGGTGGATGTTGACTTGGTGGTTCCTGATACCAGCAAAACTTTGCGTGAGGGAGCATTAGCACCTTGGAATCCTATCTCATCCAACTACTATCCAAATATGCTAGAGCAGGCCATGACAGCCTTTGGAGTGGATATGGATAAGCCTTTTGAGGACTTGTCAGAAGAAGATAAAAACTTGATTCTTTACGGGTCTGATGGCAAGGAATTCCATTTCCACTATGAAAATGAATTTGGCGGTGTGCGCGATATTGACATTCCTTTTGAGGGAGTTGTCAATAATATCAAGCGTCGTTACCATGAGACTAACAGTGACTACACCCGTACCCAGATGCGACTCTACATGAATGAGCTGACTTGTGGAACCTGTCATGGCTATCGTCTCAACGATCAGGCCTTGTCTGTCCGTGTGGGTGGTGAGCAAGGACCACATATTGGTGAAATCTCAGATCTGTCTATCGCAGACCACTTGGAGTTGGTGAGCCAGCTGACCTTGTCTGAAAATGAAGCGATTATCGCCCGTCCCATTCTCAAGGAAATCAAGGATCGATTGACCTTCCTCAATAACGTAGGTCTTAACTATCTGACCCTGTCACGTTCGGCAGGAACCCTATCAGGTGGAGAGAGTCAGCGTATTCGCTTGGCAACCCAGATTGGGTCCAACCTATCAGGTGTCCTTTATATCCTGGATGAGCCGTCGATTGGTCTTCACCAGAGGGATAATGACCGCCTGATTGCTAGTCTGAAAAAGATGCGTGACTTGGGCAATACTCTCATCGTGGTGGAACACGACGAAGATACCATGCGCGAGGCGGATTATCTGATTGACGTTGGTCCAGGTGCCGGTGTTTTTGGTGGCGAGATTGTTGCTGCAGGAACACCCAAGCAGGTGGCCCGTAATAGTAAGTCTATTACAGGCCAGTACTTGTCAGGTAAACGTGCCATTCCAGTACCAGAAGAGCGCCGTGCCGGAAATGGTCGCTTTATCGAAGTGACAGGTGCGCGTGAGAACAACTTGCAAAATATCACTGCTCGCTTCCCATTAGGAAAATTCATCGCGGTGACAGGTGTGTCAGGTTCAGGGAAATCGACCTTAATCAACAGCATCCTCAAAAAAGCCATTGCGCAGAAGCTCAATCGCAATTCAGACAAGCCTGGTAAATTTAAGACGATTACAGGGATTGAGCATGTAGACCGCTTGATTGATATTGACCAGAGTCCAATCGGGCGAACGCCAAGGTCTAACCCGGCTACCTATACGGGAGTTTTTGACGATATACGTGACCTTTTTGCCCAGACAAACGAAGCTAAGATTCGAGGCTACAAGAAGGGCCGTTTCAGTTTCAACATCAAGGGCGGTCGTTGCGAAGCCTGCTCAGGTGACGGGATTATCAAGATCGAGATGCACTTCTTGCCAGATGTATACGTGGCTTGTGAAGTCTGCCACGGGACTCGCTACAACAGTGAAACCCTAGAAGTCCACTATAAGGAAAAGAATATCTCGCAGGTTTTGGACATGACCGTCAACGATGCGGTGGAATTCTTCCAACACATTCCCAAGATTCAGCGTAAACTTCAGACCATCAAGGATGTGGGGCTGGGCTATGTAACGCTAGGGCAACCGGCTACCACCCTTTCTGGAGGAGAAGCTCAGCGTATGAAGTTGGCTAGTGAACTCCACAAACGCTCGACAGGGAAATCCTTCTACATTCTGGATGAGCCAACTACAGGGCTTCACACTGAGGATATCGCTCGCTTGCTTAAAGTCTTGGCTCGCTTTGTCGACGATGGGAATACTGTCCTCGTCATCGAGCACAATCTAGATGTTATCAAGACAGCAGACCATATCATCGATTTGGGACCTGAGGGCGGTGTCGGTGGTGGAACCATCATCGCAACAGGAACCCCAGAAGAAGTAGCGGCCAATGAAGCCAGCTACACAGGACAGTATTTGAAAGGAAAGTTAAAATAAGATTTAAAAGGCTCTGCTTTTTTAGGCAGAGTCTTTTTTATAATAAATTACGAATTTTTTCTTTTATAAATGAGTTAAGAGAATAGTGTTTATCCAGATATTCTAGGAGTGCTTGAGCAGACTCAGAAATGCGTTCGTAACCTTGCAAAAAGTGAGGCAATTGCTTGGCTTCCTTTGGATAACCTTCTTCAAATCGTCTGTTGGTATTAAAGATATCTATAAAATTAGATTTAGAAGTTGTTTCCAAACTGATTAGTTCAGTCCAAAGCTTGACGGTTCTGTTTTGTATTAAATCATAAGCAGCTAATTTTTCGCCTCGCTGATAACGACCTAGCCCTAAATATAGATTACATAAAATTTCTCCCAACAACCATTCACGGTCTCTGTTTTCTTTTGATGGCAGTCTTTGTGGCTGACAGATTGTTTCATCAAAACCGACCTCCTTCCAGATAATCTTGCCTTCAGAGAAGGGAATGTTTACTAGTTCTTGAGCTTCAAAGACAGCAAATTCACAAAAAACATCATCTTCAAATAGAACTTTATGTCCGTCCACTGTATTTTGGTAGTGAAATGCAATTGGTTCTAGCTTACTTAACCAGGTTAGGTCTTGGATATAAGTCTGCTTGTAGCCATCTTTTACAATAACAAAGAAGTCTAAATCTGAGTA
The DNA here is from genome assembly GCF_000297015.1 of Streptococcus sp. GMD6S. The sequence continues at coordinate 3,936 of NZ_AJRH01000060.1, forward strand.
CTGATCCAATCGTTCTCTTTCTGTTCCGCAAGAACCAAGCGCCAGCAAAGCTAGTGCTTGGTTCGAATCTTTTAGAGACTGACCAATCTCATCTAGTCTTTGTAACAGCAATTCTGTTTTATTCATATCGATACCTCATTCTTTCTTGTTTAACAGAAATTATACATTAAGCGCTTTCAAATGTCAATTTTATCTAATCTTAGCTATATAGATTGTATTATTTTCGATATTTTTTTGCTATAATAAATTAAATCATTTTATGGAGGTTTTCTCATGTTATCAAGAGTTGAAAAATTTGAAGTAGCCTTAAAACAGACAGAGTGTGATGCTGTCTTAGTAACCAATCTGAAGAATATTTACTATCTGACTGGTTTCAGCGGGACAGAGGCGACAGTTTTCATCAGTAAAAAGCGCCGGATTTTTCTGACGGATTCTCGTTATACTCTTATTGCCAAGGGCGTGGTTGAGGGCTTTGACATTGTGGAAACGCGCGATGCGGTTGGTGAAATTGCTAAAATTATAGCGGACGACAAGCTGGAAAAAATTGGCTTTGATGACGAGATTTCCTATGCTTACTTCAAGATGCTGGAAAGTGTGTTTGCTGGTCATGAGCTGGTTCCAATGACTGGTTTTATTGAAAATCTGCGGATGATCAAGGATGAGCAAGAAATCGCAACCATTCGTAGGGCCTGCCAGATTTCTGACCAAGCCTTCCTAGATGTACTGGATTTTATCAAGCCCGGTGAGACGACTGAGCTAGCCGTTATGAACTTTTTAGATGCCCGTATGCGCCAGCTAGGTGCTTCAGGTGCCTCTTTTGATTTTATCATCGCTTCGGGCTACCGCTCTGCTATGCCACATGGCGTGGCTAGTGACAAGGTCATTCAAAAGGGTGAAACCCTGACCATGGACTTTGGTTGCTACTACAACCACTATGTCAGCGATATGACGCGGACAGTTCATGTGGGGCAGGTGACAGATGAAGAGCGGGAGATTTATGATATTGTCCTGCGCAGCAATCAAGCCCTCATAGATGCAGCCAAGGCTGGTCTCAGTCGAATTGATTTTGACAGGATTCCGCGCCAGATTATTAACGATGCAGGCTACGGTCCTTACTTCAGCCACGGGATTGGACATGGGATTGGTTTGGATATCCATGAAATTCCTTACTTTGGCAAGTCAGAAGAGCCAATCAAGGCTGGTATGGTCTTGACTGATGAACCAGGCATTTATATTGAAGATAAATACGGGGTTCGTATTGAAGATGATATCCTGATTACAGATAACGGTTGTGAGTTATTGACACTTGCTCCAAAAGAATTGATTGTTATCTAAAAAATGAGATAAATCATTGACTTTTATATTTTAAAGGTTTATACTGATAGACGAAAACGGTAGGTGAGGCTACCATAGGGATACGGATGACTACCGCAAAGCAGTGGAGACACTACTCGTTGGTCAACAGTCCTGGTCGCGAAGGCCAAGACTAAGCTCATTACATCGCCCTATGGAGTTAAAGCTTGAACGAAAAAACAGATAACTAGTTTTTTAATCCTGCCATTTTATGGTGGGATTTTCTACTGTTTTAGAACAAGGAAAGGAGACAAACGATGCAAATTGACGATCATCCAGAACCGCACATACACAGCCAATCGCTGATTTGTGTCGTTCTGCCCTTATAAAGTGATTGGTCTCTGTGTATGAAACACATCATTCATACAGATAGGAGAAACCAATGAAAACTACAAAAGAAAGATTAGCAGTAGCTATTCACACACCTTTAAACGAAACTCTATCTTTTTATAAGACAAGTCTAACAGGCTTGACTGAGGAGCAGGTGGAGAAAAATCGTGACCTATATGGCGAAAACACCATCACCAAGGGTCAAGAAGACAGTATCTTCAAAAAGATTTACGAATCGATTATCAATCCATTTACAATCATCCTGTTGGTCATCGCTATGATTTCCATGGTGACCAATGTCTGGTTGGCGAAGCCTGGGCAAGAAGATCCGACGACCTCTATCATCATCGTCGTTCTCGTTCTAATCTCTGGTGGCATACGCTTTGTTCAAGAATTGCGGAGTGACAAGGCTGCGACCAATCTATCCAAAATGATTGTGAACACAGCCACAGTTATCCGCGAAGGCCAGAGTTTAGAGGTCGCAATTGAAGATTTGGTCGTTGGAGATATAGTCAAGTTAAGTGCTGGGGATATGATTCCAGCAGACCTCATTTTAATTGAATCACGTGATTTCTTTGTTCAACAGTCTGGTTTGACAGGTGAAAGTGACTCGGTTGAGAAACTAGCCTTGTCAAAAATGAGTCAGTCAAACTTTGATAGTCTGCTAGAAGCAGAAGCGCTCGCTTTTATGGGAACCAATGTGATATCAGGAAGCGCCAAGGCTTTGATTCTAGCGGTCGGTGATGACACCATGATGGGAGAAATCGAGCAGACTCTCAATACCTATGACGAACCAACCTCTTTTGAGCGGGAGATGAACAGTATCTCTTGGCTCTTGATCCGTTTGATGTTAGTCATGGTTCCCATCGTCTTTCTCTCCAATGGCTTGACAGATGGAGACTGGCTGGAAGCAGGTGTGTTTGCACTGAGTGTTGGTGTTGGATTGACACCTGAGATGCTTCCCATGATTATCACTGCTAGTCTAGCAAAAGGCTCCATTATCATGGCCAAGGAAAAAGTCGTCATCAAAAAACTCAATGCCATACAAGACCTAGGTGCTATTGATATCCTATGCACAGATAAAACCGGAACCCTTACCCAAGACGAAATTGTCCTTGAATATCCTTTGGATATACATGGAGATTTGGATTTATCTGTGTTGAGACGTGCCTATCTCAATTCCTATTTTCAAACCGGTTTGAAAAACTTGATGGACCGTGCCATTATCAGTAGAACTGAAAAAGAAGCTAAAGAACACGCTATTCTACAAAATTTGGATACTAGCTTCCAAAAAATCGATGAACTTCCATTTGACTTTGAACGTAGACGGATGAGTGTCATCGTCAAGGATGAAAACGAAGTTGTTAGTTTGGTAACCAAGGGTGCCCTAGAGGAAATGCTTGCGATTTCAACCCATGTGGAATATCAAGGTCAGATTAGCCCTCTGACGGATGATATCCGAGTGGAAATCTTAAAAGAAGTAGATCAACTTAATCAACAGGGATTGCGAGTCTTGGGAGTCGCCTATAAAACAGGCCTAAAAGAAGGTTTTGCTTACTCCGTTGAAGATGAAAAAGAGATGATTCTAACCGGATATCTTGCCTTTCTAGATCCACCAAAACCATCAGCAGCACCTGCTATCCAAGCTTTGTTAGAACACGGTGTTCAAACAAAGATCTTGACGGGAGACAATGAGAAGGTAACCCAAGCAGTATGCGAAAAAGTTGGTTTAGACGTTGATCAAATCTTGTTGGGTTCTGATATTGACGCTATGACGGACGAAGAATTGGCCCAAGCAGTTGAGAAAGTGACTGTCTTTGCCAAACTCTCTCCGGATCAAAAAGCACGAATCATTTTACAAATCAAATCGAATGGACATTGTGTCGGCTATATGGGAGATGGGATCAATGATGCCCCTTCTATGAAAGTGGCAGATGTGGGGATTTCTGTTGATACAGCAGTAGATATTGCCAAAGAAACGGCTGATGTCATTTTGTTAGATAAGGATTTGATGGTGCTTGAAAAAGGGCTGGTTGAAGGACGCAAAGTCTATGCCAACATGACCAAATATATCAAGATGACGGTCAGCTCTAATTTCGGGAACATTTTCTCTCTGCTAGTGTCTGGTATCTTTTTACCTTTCCTTCCTATGGCTCCGATTCACTTGATTGT
>NZ_AJRH01000061.1:0-7699 GCF_000297015.1 Streptococcus sp. GMD6S
AAAGAAAATCTCTACAGTTTCAATATCATCTGTAAATACCGCTGAAAATTCGCGTAGAGAGCGGCTAGGAATCACCACATCGAAATCATCACCATTTTTTTCAAGAGTCAATTTCTTCTGGCTAAGGCGATGAGAGTCTGTCGCAACTGTTTTTAGTTCCTTGTGTTGGCTCAAAACAAAATGGACACCAGTCAAAATTGGACGACTTTCTTGCGTACTTGCAGCAAATGCTGTTTCATTGATAATTTTCTTGAGTAGTTTGGTTTCAAGAACCAAAGGTGTGCTAGCTGAAATTTCTTGGATTCGTGGGTACTGTTCGCTATCTTTTCCTTTTAGAGTAATTTCTGATTTGCCACTTGTTAAGACAATTTGTTTTTGTTCAATCTCTTTAAAATCAAGCGTTACATCTGGAAGACTAGATACAACATTGATAAAGAAAGAAGCTTCTAGAAGAATCGAACCCAGAGAAGTGATCAAGAGACCAGCATCTTCATTCTTTTGAGAAATGAAATTTTCAATAGAAATTTGACCGTTTGAGCCAATTAAAGTAATTCCTTCATTGGTAACGTCAATTTTGATTGTTGATAAAATTGGAATAGCATTTTTAGAGCTTATTGCTCGTTTTGTGGTATTTAAGGCTTGTAGAAATAAATTTTTATTAATTGAAAAATGAATCATGGATTCTCCTTTATTTATTTTTAGTATTAGAAAGTTAATAGTAATAATAGAGTGTGTGAATTCTGTGGAAAACTGAGTGCTATTTAGTAAACTTAAGCTTCTAAGCTTGTTTAAAAAATGTGGATAAAAAAGATAAGAAAGGAAAAGTTATCCACAAGCTACTTAATTTTCTTTTTGATTGCTTCTATTTCTAAACGTAAATTATCGTCTTCGTCAATCAAGGATTTGATTTTAGCATGGGCATGAATAACGGTGGTGTGATCTTTTCCTCCGAATTCTTTTCCGATTTTTGGAAGACTGTTATCTGTCAGTTCTCTAGCTAGGTACATGGCAACTTGACGCGCTAAAACGATGTTTTGAACTCGTCTCGTTCCCTTCATTTCTTTGACACTCACTCCATAAAAATTACCAACTTCAGTTTGGATTTTCTCAATTGGAATAACAAGTATCTGGCGGGCGTCTTGCTTACGTGCTCTAATAGCTTCCGCAGCAATATCAATAGTAATATCCTTAATCTTCTTCACTCTGGCAATTAAAGTGATATCGTTGATTGCTCCTTCCAATTCTCGAACATTTGAATCAAATTGACCAGCCAAATATTCCAGAGTATCACTTTGGAAATGGTAATCCAAATGCTCTGTTTTACTTTGAAGAATGGCGATACGTGTCTCAAAGTCAGGAGGAGTGATATTTTGCGTCAATCCCCAGCTAAAGCGCGTGACAAGTCTTTCCTCAAGACCTTCTAGGTGTTTAGGACTTCGATCACTGGTTAGGACAATCTGTTTCTGCTTATCATGAAGAGCATTGAAGGTATTGAAAAATTCTTCCTGGGTCGCGACTTTTTTGCCACTGAGAGATTGGATATCATCGATCAACAAGAGGTCAAGACTACGGTAAGTCTTTTTGAACTTTTCCATTTCTCCAAGTCGCAAGTGTTCAAGAAAGTCATTGATAAAGCTTTCGGCAGGAATGTACTTGACACGCGCATCAGGAATATTTTTCAAAATCTCATTTCCAATCGCATTGAGTAAGTGAGTCTTTCCAAGACCAGGTCCTCCATAGATGAAAAGAGGATTATAGGTCAGAGCTAAATCTTCAGATACCGCTAGTGCAGCAGACACCGCCCAAACATTTCCATCACCTTGAATAAAGTTATCAAAGGTATATTTTTCTTTTAACCCTGTTTCGGAATAGGGAATCGTTGGTAGTGCAGGTGTGTAATCGTAAGTAGAGACACTATTCGTATCATTTACCTGAGGAGATTCTGTGCTCTGAGGTTTAGTGAAAATATAGTGAGGTTTGATTTCAGAATCATAAATTTCAAAACCAGCAGCAATGATAATATCTTTTAATTGCTTTTCCCACACCATTTCCATCTCTGATCTCGGTAGAAATATAGTAGCTGTATTTTCTTCTACTTTGATGAGTTCAGCAGGTGTAGCATAGAAATCATACATAGATCGTGTCAATCTTTCTTGAGCAAATTCTAAAATACGATTCCAAAATTGCTTTTCTTTCAACTAGTTTTCCTCCTTTACTATGATTTTAGTAGTTTAGTGCTAGACTTATTTTACCATAGATAGTAGGATTTTTCCACAGATTGGGGAAAAGAATCCACAATGTTAGTAGTATTTATCCACAGGTTGGGGATAAATAGGAAAATCCTTGATTTAATAGGGTTATTGATAAAAAAATTGGTGGATAAATTTGTGAGTTGAGAAAATAAAAGAACAGCCTTATTTCAGGCTGTTAATAATTCTATCGTATTCTTCTTGACTTGAAAAGGAGATAATAATCTTTCCAGTATCTTTTTTTGAAAGTTTAATTTCTACACTTAAACCGAGTAGTTTTTTTAATTTATCTTCTTCGTCTTTGATGAAAGAATCACTTTTTTTTTGCTTCTTTTGTTTTTTCTCTGTAAGAAGTGCTTCTAGTTTTCTCACAGAGATGTCTTCATTTTTAATTAGTTGAAAGAAATAGTCTTGCTGCTTCTTATCCAAACCAACTAGTGAACGTGCATGCGCTTGAGAAATTTTTCCATTTTCTACTTCAGTTAAGATATATTCTGGTAGGGAAAGCAAACGAATAAAATTAGTGATATAAGGACGAGATTTCCCCATTTTATCTGCTATCTCAGTGTGAGTAAATCCTTTTTCTACTAAAGATTCGTAGGCGCGTGCTTCTTCAACAGGATTTAAATTTTCTCTCTGCAAATTCTCAATGATTGACTGGATCATCATTTCCTGATCTGAGAGGTGCTTTACAACGGCTGGAATAGAGGTCAGACCAGCCAAGAGAGAAGCTCGATATCGTCTCTCTCCTGCAAGGATTTCATAACCAATTACAGGAGATTGACGAACGATGATTGGTTGGATAAGCCCATTTTCTTTGATTGACTGAGCTAATTCCTTTAGTTTATCTGCATCAAATTCTTTCCGAGGTTGGTAAGGATTCTTTTGTATTTCAGAGATAGAAATCATTTCAAATTTTTCCATGATTCTACACTAACATATCTTTTACTTTCTGTAAAGTTTTCTTTACACTGATGTCAATTAAGACTCTAAATCACTAGAATTCTTATCTAGTTTAATTGAGGTTGTTTCCTCCTTACCATTACGGTAGTAGGTTACTTTGATAGTATCTCCAATAGCATGATTGTAAAGAGCGTGTTGTAGGTCTGTTGATGAAGCAATCTCTTTATCGTCAACTTTGGTAATGACATCGTATTTTTGAAGATGTCCATTTGCTGGCATATTGTTTTGAACAGATCGAACAACTACACCTGAAGTGAGGCCACTTGGAATGTTAAGTTTTCTAAGATCACTAGCTCCAACATTTGATAGATTGACCATTTGAATTCCAAGGGCAGGACGAGTTACTTTACCATCACTTTCAAGCTGTTTAATGATATTTTGTGCATCGTTTGAAGGAATTGCAAAACCAAGACCTTCTACAGATGTTCCACCATTACTTGCAATTTTACTTGATGTTATACCAATTACTTGTCCTTGAATGTTTACAAGTGGACCACCAGAGTTACCAGGATTAATGGCCGTATCTGTTTGAATGGCTTTTGTTGAAATAGCTTGACCATCTTCAGATTTTAGAGAAACATTTCGATTAAGACTCGAGATGATTCCCTGTGTAACTGTATTAGCATATTCTGAACCTAGAGGACTACCGATAGCAATCGCTGTTTCTCCAACACTAAGTTGACTTGAATCCCCAAATTCTGCTACTGTTGTAACTTTTTCTGAAGAAATTTTAACGACAGCAATATCAGAGAAGGTATCAGATCCGACAATTTCACCAGGAACCTTGGTACCATCTGCTAAGCGGATATCAACTTTTGAAGCTCCATTGATAACGTGAGTATTAGTTACAAGATAGGCATCTTTATCATCCTTTTTATAGATAACACCTGATCCCTCACTTGCGATTTGTTGATTGTCTGAATCAGAATTAGTTTCATCACCATTAAATACACTACTTTGTCTACTGCTAGAAGAAGAATAAGTAATGATTGAGACAACAGCATCCTTAACTTTATTTACTGCTTGAGTGGTTGAGTTTTCATTTTTATAGGATGTTTGAGTGACAGTGCCAGAATTATTATTCGTAGCTTGATTTCCTTGTTTTTGATAAAGTTGTAATGTTACGAAACTTCCTAAGGCACCACTTAAAAATCCGATTAGAATGATTGCTAGAACTTTAACTCCTTTTTTGTAAAATTTTTGTAAGTGTTTCATAAACGCCTCCGTTTGTTATTTATTTACTCAGATTATAAACCTATTAACTTAATCCAAACTTAAAAGCTTAAAGTTTTACACAAGTTGTGGATAACTCGCTTTATTCTGTGAATTCACTAGTAATTTTGAATGATTTTTTTGTGTATAAGATGTGAAATGAAGTGTGGATATGATAGAATAGAAGAATGAAAATAAAAATTGTAACAGTAGGAAAATTAAAAGAAAAATACCTTAAAGATGGAATTGCTGAATATACCAAACGAATTTCACGTTTCGCCAAATTAGAAATGATTGAGCTCACTGATGAGAAGACACCTGACAAAGCCAGTGAATTAGAAAATCAAAAAATCTTGGAAACAGAAGGTGAAAGAATTCTTTCTAAGGTTGGAGAAAGAGACTTTGTCGTTGTACTAGCCATTGAAGGAAAAACACTCTCCTCAGAGGAATTTAGTAAGCAACTAGAGCAAGCTTCTATCAAAGGATATTCAACACTTACTTTTATCATTGGAGGGAGTTTGGGTCTAGCTCCTGTTGTAAAAAATAGGGCCAATCTTTCTGTCAGTTTTGGACGTCTGACATTACCACATCAGTTAATGAGATTGGTTTTAGTTGAACAAATTTACCGTGCTTTTACAATTCAGCAGGGTTCTCCTTACCACAAATAGAAGATTGACTTAGCTCTTGTTTTTTGATAGAATGGTCATGTTAGGTCTCATAGCTCAGCTGGATAGAGCATTCGCCTTCTAAGCGAACGGTCGCAGGTTCGAATCCTGCTGGGATCAATTTTAGATGCGAAGCTGGGGTAAATCCCAGCTTTTTTCTTAAAAAAGTGCGTTTCAGGTGCAAAAATGTACAGTTGGGAAGAATTTTTTCTTACATGGTCTTCATTTTGTATAATAGGTGTGTAAGTTAACTTACAAGGAAAAATAATACAGGAGATTTCATTATGAAAAATACAGTAAAGTTGGAACAATTTAAAGAGGTAACAGAGGCAGAATTGCAGGAGATTCGGGGTGGAGATTGGAGAATTTCAGAAACAATTCGTAATCTTATTTTTCCAAGAAGAAAGTAATGAAATAAAGGTAGAGAGTAATGGATTTATTTGGATTAGGGATAGCTATTTTTTATTTTATCATTATTAGCAAAATTTATGAATGGATCTGTAAAATAAATAGAAAAGAACAAATTGTTTTTTTCTGTTATACATGCATCTCAGTTTTTATACTTGAAGAAATTATTACACTAGTATTTTCTAATAGTTTTGCTTTGTCTAAATTTTTATTTCCTTTGGTTGTGTACCTTTATTTAAGAAAGTTAAAGAAGTCTGAAAAATACAAAGCTATTTTTATCAGTTTACTATTATCTTTATTATATCACAGTACTCATACTTTTATATCCGTAACCTTATCTTCTATAACAGGAGATGAAGTAGTATTACACTATAAAAGTACATTTCTTTTCGTAGTATTGTTGATGACTTATTTTTCTATTCTAATAATAATTCGTTATTTTCATCTGGATATTAAATATTTTGATAAAGATTATCTGTATCCTTTTTTAAAAAAAGTAATAGTTGCTTTCTTTGGTTTGCATATCTTATTGTTTATTTCAGATATAGTAAGTACAACTCATCATTTAAATAGCTTCGGAAGTATTTTATCAACCATTGTTTTTATTTGCTTGTTATTGATTTTCTTTGCAATGAATTCTCACAAGGTTCAAATTGAAAAAGAGATTGCTCTAAAACAAAAGAAATTTGAACAAAAACATTTACAGACTTATACTGATGAAATTGTGGAGTTGTATAATGAAATTCGAGGTTTTCGTCATGACTATGCAGGGATGCTTGTTAGCATGCAAATGGCGATTGACAGTGGAGATTTACAAGAAATTAACAGGGTTTACAATGAAGTCCTAGTAAAAGCAAATCAGAAATTGAGGTCAGAAAAATATACTTACTTTGATTTAAATAATATAGAAGATTCTGCTTTACGAAGTTTAATTGCTCAATCGATTGTCTATGCACGAAAAAATGATGTAGAGTTTACATTGGAAGTAAAGGATATCATTACTAGACTGTCAATAGATTTACTTGATCTTGTTCGTATAATGAGCATTTTATTAAACAATGCTGTTGAAGGGGCTGCAGATAGTTATTTGAAACAAATGGAAGTTGCAGTCATTAAAATGGATTTTGAAACAGTTATAGTTATCCAGAATTCATGCAAAATCACTATGACGCCTTCAGAGGATCTATTTGCCTTAGGTTTCTCTACCAAGGGAAGAAATAGAGGTTTAGGACTTAATAATGTTAAAGAGATTTTAGATAAGTATGACAACATTATTTTAGAAACAGAGATGGAAGACAACACATTTAGACAAATTATTAGATTTAAGAGGGAATTCGAATGAAAGTATTAATTTTAGAAGATGTTATTGAACATCAAGTGAGACTAGAGAGAATATTGAATGAAATCTCGGAAGAATCGAATATTCCTATTTCATATAAGACAACAGGAAAAGTTCGTGAGTTTAAGGAATATATCGAAAATGATGAAGTAAACCAGCTTTATTTCCTAGATATCGATATTCATGGAATCGAGAAAAAAGGCTTTGAAGTGGCTCAGTTTATCCGTCATCACAATCCTTATGCTATTATTGTCTTTATTACTAGTCGATCTGAATTTGCTACCTTAACGTACAAATACCAGGTATCAGCCCTAGATTTTGTTGATAAAGATATCAATGATGAATTGTTCAAAAAACGCATCGAGCAGAGTATTTTTTACACTAAGAGCATGCTGCTTGAAAACGAAGATGTTGTAGACTATTTTGATTACAACTATAAAGGAAATGATTTGAAAATTCCTTACCATGACATTTTGTATATCGAAACCACAGGAGTTTCTCATAAACTTCGGATTATTGGTAAGAATTTTGCTAAAGAATTCTATGGAACTATGACAGATATTCAGGAAAAGGACAAACATACCCAGCGATTTTATTGCTCCCATAAATCTTTCCTTGTCAATGTGGGAAATGTGAGAGAAATTGATCGAAAGAATTTAGAAGTTGTTTTTTATGAAGATCATCGTTGTCCTATTACCCGTTTAAAAGTCCGCAAACTAAAAGATATTCTAGAGAAAAAATCTAAAAAGTGATTGACAATTAGTAAGAAATTGATATAATGGTTATATCTGCTACAGATAGATGGTCCGTTGGTCAAGGGGTTAAGACACCGCCTTTTCACGGCGGTAACACGGGTTCGAATC
>NZ_AJRH01000062.1:0-7155 GCF_000297015.1 Streptococcus sp. GMD6S
CCATCAAGATCCCAATGCCAGCAAAAGTTCTTTTATTAGCTTCAGCCGAGGGAACCTTTACTCCCTTTGTACTGAGTATTTTCCATTCTGGATGCTCTTTTTCTATGGCTTTTTTCTGTCTCCTAAGAGGACCAAGTAGAAAATGATTAAAAGGCACAATCGTTACCATAGCCACCGTTATAAGCGGGGCATAATTGGAATGACTTGATACCAGTAGAACATCGAGTATAGCGAGAAGAATGAAGAGGAAACGCCCCACAAACTTACGAACTTGATGCTCTTTTTTGATCTGCAAATATCTCTCTTGTGACATTATCATCCTCTCTTTTCTATTTCTTCATTAAATATCACTTTCCCCTGTTCATATTTTCGCACAGCTAAGAACCAGCGGATAGGGTTGTTTTGGAATAAGAAAAGGTACAACAAGGCAGGAAAGAGACCTGCTAAAGGCGAGAAAAAGATTTGTATATCAAATGCCTCTTGCTTATTGAATGAGTCAATAGTACCCGGAATTGCAGCAGCAAATATTACTATAGTAGTCATAAAAACTAGTAGCATGACAATCATAAAAGCCAACATTTTCGCAAACGTCGCTTTTTTCTCACTAAAATTTTCCCAGAACAAATTTGAATAAACTGCTTCTTTAAACTCTTTCTTTGTTGCTCCTTGGACTCGTTTCACTCCTTTATATAAGGCGACTTCCATCATCCATATAAATCCAAATAGGATAAAGGAAAGACAAAGAATAAAAATAGGAACCATCCCACTATTATAACGAAGGCCTGAGAAAATTGGTATTGCAACAAATCCTCCGAGTAAACCTAACAAAGAGAATATAGCAATTAAAGGAGCAATCCCCCTATTCGATCTCCTAGCCCCTTCTGTATTTAACAATGCACTCTTATCTGCTACAAGAGCCTCTTTTGTTCGCGTATTATAGTAAACGGCCTTATCACCGCTCTGTCCAATAAAAATTATTTTTCTCATATAAAATCACCACAGTTTTCACTAATCACTATAATCAGAAACTTCAATTTTATCATAGGTTGTTGATAAAACATCACCATCACCAACCACTGGTAATGGTAATAGCGTTTCTCTCGTGTTTCTAGTTCTTCTCTTCCCCAAATAATACCTTCCCCTGCTTGTATTTTCGTACGGCTAACAGCCAGCGGATTGGATTGTTTTGGAACAAGAGCAGTACGACACTAATTGGGACGATCGTTGCTCCGATTGGTACCATGAACATGGACGGTTCAAACCATTCATGCTCATAGTAAGGAATGAAGGTCCCAGGTATGGCAAAGAACACAACAATAACAAAAACAAATAGAAGAACAAGGATAACAAATAGATACAAGATGATTTTATCGACTGTTGGTTCCTTATCTGGTGACTTCCTCCAAAAAGTACTACTTTCAACCGCATCTTTAAACTGCTCTTCACTTGCTGGGACAAGCGACTTAGCCCCACTGTAGAACAGTTTTTCAAATTCATAAACACTTCCGATAAAAACGAAAAGGATAGCGGCTAGATGGATAGGCATCATCCACTCACTCAATCTAAAGGGCGCTATCAAGGAAAGAATCCAAATACTGATGATAGCAACTAGCAAGAAAGCAAAGAAGACAACCCAAGGCCACTTGGATTTCTTTGAACTGATAGCACCGTCGGTTTCTGACGAGGTACTAGATTCTGTCGCTAAAGCCTCTCTCGTCCTTGTGTTATAGTAGACGGATTGCTGGTTTCCTTGGCCTATATAAATGATTTTTCTCATCTTACATTTCTCCCTCTTTCCCTCGGCTACCGTCCTGTAATGTCTCCATCAGCTCCTTGAACAGTCGTTTGCGCGTTTTCATCCGAAAATCATAAACTATATATGTAAGAATACCAATCCCTAACATGTACATAATTAAAAATTGAAAATCAGAAACAGCCAGATAACGATAGGCTGAAAAAATCGTTATTAAAACAAAAATGTAGCCAACTACTGTCAACGCCCTTGATTTTCTCCTAAGTGTTTTGATATTGGCTTTTGTCAGCCGGACTTTTCTAAATCTATCTGTCTTCATGTTACGTCGGGTAGACTTGGCAAGGAGAATGGTCCCAAAAACTAAAAACAGCGACATCAAGATAAAGAAGATTAGATTAAGAGGGGATGAGACATCTCCAAAGGTTTGGTTGAGCAACTTTGACAGCCGTTGCAAGGAATAGATTGCAATAGGGGCTGCAATAGCTGAATAATTCATGCCTTGTTTTACACCGTAGAATACTTGATTCTTCAGATCGTAATAGATAAAAGAGTCCTCCAGAGGGCCCATACTGATTAAATTTTTTACACTTGTGTCCATCTTATTTCCCGTCTCCTAAACTCAATACGGATGTTCAAACAAAGTTCTACTTTCTCTTAAAAGCATCGTGACGACGATTGCCAGCATTCTAGCTGATTTTTAGCATTTTCCTTCCTAGAGAAAGAAAAGTTTATTAGTATTATAGCATGAACCCCCCAGAAAAGGGAAAATATCCCCGGCAGATACCATTGCTAAAGACAAGAAAGGATTCGTCATTTCATAAAAAAGCGGACAAGTCCGCATTCTAAAAACAGAATGCGAGCTTGTCCGCCTTTTCCTATGTCTCTAAAATAAATAATGTGTTTTCCTCGTTTCATCGTGCCAAGCGAATGCGGGTCACAATGCCGTCTGGGTCTATAAGATTCAACTCACTCGAATGTAACCACTTGATCGGTGCTTCTAGCTCTTGTGCTTGCTTAACGATGTCCAAGAGTTCTTCCTTGCTTTCGACCTCAAGGACATAGTAGGCCAAGCCTGGCAAGCCTTGCTCACGCGGAGCTAGCCCCTTTCCAGCCCATTCGTTGACAGCCAGGTGGTGATGGTACTGACCAGCCGCTATCCAACTAGCACTAGGAATGCTAAATTTATCCTCTAGTCCTAACACCTTTTGATAGAACTGACTTGCTGCGTGACTATCCTTAACCGATAGATGGATATGCCCCATTCTCGTCCCTTCAGCTAGGATAAAGGGATCTACCTTTTCCCCTAATTCATAGATGTCCTGTGCCGCAAGAGCCTCGGTCACACCGATAATGCGGCCGTCTTCTAGAATATCCCATGAAGACACTGGCTTATCACGGTAGAGTTCAATGCCATTTCCTTCCAAATCCTCTAGATAAATAGCCTCACTGTATCCATGATCTGCACCCCCGACCAGAGGAATCCGCAAATCACTTAGGTGTTTCAAGACATCTGCCAAGGCTTTTCGTGTCGGCAACAGAATCGCCAGATGGTAGAGCCCATAATGCTCCCTTACTTCGCCAGACTTTTCTGCCTGAATCAAGTGAACCAAGGCTTTTCGACCAAGTCCCAAAATCGCTTCTGTCTCTGTTTGGGATAAAATCTCCAAGCCAATAATTTGGTGATAAAAAGCCGTTTGACTCGTCAAATCCTTGACATTTAAAACCGCCTCCGCTAGGTAAATGTGGCTTTGGTATGCATAAGTCATAGGGTGTCTCCTTTTGTTTGTTGTAACTTTATTAATTACATCAATTATACACTATTGAGATAAAATGTCAACGAAGACAACTCAAAAGAGCTGGAAACCAGCTCTTCTTTTTATTTGACAACAAGCTCGTAACGAGTTTTGCTGGTGAAAGTTTCCCCTGCTTTGAGAATGACTTGGTCTTTGAGGTCGCTATGAATGGCATCTGGTAAAGCCTGCGCTTCAAGGGCAATCCCATTGTGCTGTACCATTGGTTGGTCTCCTATGATGACACTCTCATCCACAAAGTTTGCTGTGTAGACCACAAAGCAAGGGGCCTCTGTCTTGAACAGCAGGAAACGACCTGAGTTTTGGTCATAAAGGAAACCAGCATTGTCATGACCGGCAGGAAGAGCAAATGGGTGATCCAAACCAGATACCAACTGGATTTGCTCATCTTCCTCTTCAAAGATGTCCTTCAACAAAGCACCATTGTAGATGTGTTTAACCACATCACGAGTAGCATCTGGAGTCTTAGCCGGAACACCGTCCGGAGCGATTGGGTAAATACCCTCGGTATTTAGCTGGAAGACATGGCGGTCAACTGTCTGCGTGAAATCACCAGACAAGTTGAAGTAGCTGTGATTAGTTGGATTGACAAGCGTATCCTGATCTGTCGTCACCTTATAGCTGACTTCGTAGGCGCCAGTTTCTTCCAAGTGATAGCTGATCCAGATCTTGAGATTACCAGGGAATCCTCCTGTTCCGTCTGTACGTTCTGTGTAGAGGGTCAAGCCATGGTCGCTCACTTCGACCAATTCAAACAAGCTCGAATCCCAACCTGTTGAACCACTGTGGTTACAGTTGCTAGCGTTGTTGACTTCAAGATTATAGGTCTGACCATTGAGCTCAAATGTCGCACCTGCAATACGGCCCGCTACAGGACCTACACTTGCTCCATGCTTGGGACTATTGCCTACATAGCTATCAAAATCATCAAAACCCAAAATCACATTGGCAAAATTCCCAGCCTTGTCAGGCGTGACATAGCGCAATATGGTCGCACCATAGGTCATGATTTCTAGTTGGTAGCCACTGTCAGTCTCAAAGCGATAAGCCAAGACATCCTTGCCCTCATGATTTCCAAATACACGTTCTGTGTATGCTTTCATTCTTCTCTCCTTTGATCCATTTCTCTTAAGTAAACAAACCATAGAGAGTGTCTCACCATCTATGGTTGTAGTTTCTATTTTCAGAATCCTTTGTCAGAAAACCTTAAGTATCTTCTTAACAAAAGGGGATTCTTCTATACCTGTTTTATGCTTCTACACGTTCAGTCCATGAAGTCGCTGTTGTTTGAAGAACCTTGTTGAGTTCGCCAATGTTCTCAAAACCAGTTGTACGTAGCCACTCACGAGCCGCTGCCTCACCGTCTTTGATGTAGGCTTCAACTGATCCAGCCCAGGTTGCACGGCCACAAAGAACTCCGTTGAAGTTTGCGCCTGATTCGTGGGCAAAGACAAGTGTTTCTTGGAAAAGTTTAGCTGAAACTCCCGCACTCAAGTAGATATATGGCAAGTTAGTTGCTTCATCTTGCGCTTTGAAGAAGGCTGCTGCTTCTTCACGAGTATGCACGATTTCACCTTCGCCAAAGCCTTCAACGTATTTGACGTTGACTGGAACTTCTACTTTCAAGACATCGATGTTGAAGCGTGGGTCTGAGAAGACCTTCATAGCACCGATAACCTTGTGTGGTTTCACTTTTGCGTATTCTGCAGAACCTGCGTCAGAGATTTTTTCATCGTAAGCGAGGATTTCAAGGAAGAATGGAATGTCTTCCGCCACACACTCAGAACCGATGCGTTCGATGTAGGCTTGTTTTTCTTGGTTGAGTTCGTCAGAGCTGTCTACATCATAGTAAAGCAAGAATTTGACAGCATCAGCGCCTTGTTCTTTGATGCGTTTTGCAGACCAAACATCCAAACAGTCAGGCAAGCGTTTGGTGCTTGTTGTGTCGTAGCCAGTTTTCTCATAAGCAAGGAGAAGACCAGCATTAGCATCAAGCGCTTTTGTAGCTGGGAGACCATACTCGGGGTCAAGAAGCATTGATGAAGCGTATTTTGTCAATTCATCTGCAACCAAGACTTTGAGTTCTTCCATTTGATCCACTGTTGGCTCTTCTGTTTGATATTGAGCCATGAGGCGTTTCAAAGCACCACGTTGGTCAAAGGCAAGAGCTGAGATAATGCCGTTCTCGTCAGAGAGTTTTTGCAAGCAAGCTACTTTATTGGGACTTAATTGTAATTTACTCATAGACACTTCCTTACTTTTGATAGTCATGAATGATCACACCTTGTACCACACGGTTTACTGTACCTGTAGGAGATGGTGTATCTGGTTTATTTTCTACCTTGAGTGAAGTCAAGAGGGCAAAGAGTTGAGCATAAACGATGTAAGGGAAAACACGGTAAATATCGTTCAAGACACCGCCACAACCAAGGGCTACTTCTTTGACATTTTCAAGACCAAAGGCTTGATCACTCAAGAGCACGACACGACGAGCAATCTGGTCACCAGCCACTTCACGAACCAAGTCCAAATCGTACTTGCGAGTGTAGTCTGTCGTTGTACCAAAGACCAAAACAACTGTATCTTCGTTGATCAATGATTTTGGACCGTGACGGAAGCCAACTGGGCTTTCATACATGGTCGCCACTTGACCAGCTGTTAATTCCAAAATCTTGAGCTGAGCTTCATGAGCAAGGCCGAAGAAAGGACCTGCACCCAAATAGATGACACGATTAAAGTCGAGGTCAACCAACTCTTTGACATCTGCTACATTGTCTAGAACTTTGCGGACAAGTCTAGACACAACTTCAAAACGTTGAGCTTTCACAGCAAATTCTGTAGGATCAAAGACCAAGAGAGCTGTTAGCAGCATAGATGTAAAGCTAGAAGTCATGGCAAATCCAGCGTCATTAGAAGCAGCTGGTTGCAAAAGCAAGAGATTGCGGTCATCTCCATGAGCTTGAAGAGCCAATTTCCCTTCTGCAGCACATGTAATGGTCACTTGATAGAGGTCATCCACCAAGGCTTTAGCCAAATCAACCGTTGCCACACTTTCAGGTGAATTTCCACTACGAGCAAAGGAAACAAGGACAGTCGCCACATCTTTTTTCAGATAGGTTTCTGGATTGGCAACAATATCAGTTGTCGCAATGGCATTGAAATTCCATTTGCGTTCGTCATAGACTTCCTTAAAGTAAGACACCAAGGTATCTCCCACATAAGCAGAAGTCCCAGCACCTGTCAAGATGACCTTGATATAGTCATGTTTATCCGCAATCCCTTGTAGGAAGGCTGCAATTTCTTCCCGTTTCGCTTGATAGGCTTCAAAAGCTTCTTTCCATACATCAGGCTGTTGGTAGATTTCACGAGTCGTGATTTCTGCACCCAGTTCAAGTAATTCTTCTTTTGTGTAATTTAGCATAGAGTTCCTCTAATCTATTGTCGTTTCATTCCTATTGAAAATATGGGAATGGGAGTGACTCCCATTCCCATGTATATTCTATATAAGATGCTCTAAGTTACATCTTATACTCAATGAAAATCAAAGAGCAAACTAGGAAGCTAGCCGCAGGTTGCTCAAAGCACTGCTTT
>NZ_AJRH01000063.1:0-6915 GCF_000297015.1 Streptococcus sp. GMD6S
GCTTGGTAGAGTACTTGGTTTGGGACCAAGGTGTCGCAGGTTCGAATCCTGTCTTCCCGATTGATTGCGAGGATACTTAAAGGTATCTTTTTCTATTTATTAAGGAGATTCTGAGAGTCTTCTTTTTTGTTTACGGAACAAATTTGTGTAAACTAGTAGTGCTTAAGGAATGGTACCAGTCATATATTTTCTTTAATTATGGTAAAATAGTAAGAGAATAATGTGAGGAAAATGAATGTCAAGTAAGTTTGAAATTTTAATGAATCAACTAGGAGTCTCTGATCAATTGAGACGGGATCCTGCTCTTGTTGATGCCAGAATTGAGCGTGTTGTGGTTCATAAAATTAGTAAGATTTGGGAATTTCATTTTGTATTTTCTAATATTTTACCGATTGAAATCTTTTTAGAGTTAAAGAAAGGGCTTGGTGAAGAATTTTCTAAGACAGGAAACCGAGCTGTTTTCGAAATCAAGGCTCTTTCTCAAGAAGTCTCTAATGAACTCTTGCAGGCCTACTATAGAGAGGCTTTTTCTGAAGGTCCATGTGCAAGTCAGGGGTTTAAATCTCTTTACCAGAATTTAAACGTTCGTGTGGAGGGAAATCAACTCATTATTGAAGGTTCAGAGGCGATTGATAAGGAGCACTTTAAGAAGAATCATCTTCCTAATTTGGCAAAGCAACTCGAAAAGTTTGGTTTTCCAGCTTTTGTATGCCAAATAGAAAAGAATGATGCTCTTACACAAGAGCAGGAGGAAGCCTTCCATACGGAGAATGAACAAATCGTTCAGGCTGCCAATGAGGAAGCGCTTCGAGCTATGGAGCAATTGGAACAAATGGCTCCTCCTCCAGTAGAAGAGAAGCCAGCCTTTGATTTTCAGGCTAAAAAGGCTATGGCCAAGCCTAAACTAGATAAGGCTGAAGTTACCCAGATGATTGACGTGACGACTGAGGAAAATCGTCTGGTCTTTGAAGGGGTCGTTTTTGATGTGGAACATAAAGTGACCAGAACTGGTCGCGTTTTGATCAACTTTAAAATGACAGACTACACTTCAAGTTTTTCAATGCAAAAATGGGTTAAGAATGAAGAAGAAGCTCAGAAGTTTGACATCATTAAGAAGAATTCTTGGCTCCGAGTTCGTGGTAATGTGGAGATGAATAACTTCACACGTGATTTGACCATGAACGTCCAGGATGTGCAGGAAGTTGTTCACTATGAGCGGAAGGATTTGATGCCAGAAGGTGAGCGTCGGGTTGAGTTTCATGCTCATACTAATATGTCGACTATGGATGCTCTACCAGAAGTAGAGGAGATCGTTGCGATAGCTGCTAAGTGGGGACACAAGGCGGTTGCCATCACGGACCATGGAAATGTTCAATCTTTCCCACACGGCTATAAGGCGGCCAAGAAAGCTGGAATCCAGCTGATCTATGGAATGGAAGCCAATATCGTGGAGGATCGTGTTCCAATCGTTTATAACGAAGTGGAGATGGACTTGTCAGAAGCGACCTATGTAGTTTTTGACGTGGAAACGACGGGACTTTCAGCTATCTATAATGATTTGATTCAGGTTGCGGCCTCTAAGATGTACAAGGGGAATGTTATTGCCGAATTTGATGAATTTATCAATCCTGGGCATCCCTTGTCCGCTTTTACTACTGAGTTGACTGGAATTACAGATGACCATGTTAAAAATGCCAAACCACTGGAACAAGTTTTGCAAGAATTCCAAGAATTTTGCAAGGATACAGTCTTAGTCGCCCACAATGCTACCTTTGATGTTGGCTTTATGAATGCTAACTATGATCGTCATGGTCTTCCTAAAATTAGCCAGCCAGTCATCGATACGCTGGAGTTTGCTAGAAATCTCTATCCTGAGTATAAACGTCATGGTTTGGGGCCTTTGACTAAGCGTTTTGGTGTAGCACTTGAACACCACCACATGGCCAACTACGATGCGGAAGCTACGGGTCGTTTGCTTTTCATCTTTATCAAAGAGGTAGCAGAAAAACATGGTGTGACTGATTTGGCTAGACTGAACATTGATTTGATTAGTCCAGACTCTTATAAAAAAGCTCGGATTAAACATGCGACAATTTATGTTAAGAATCAAGTAGGGTTGAAAAATATCTTTAAGTTGGTTTCTTTGTCTAACACCAAGTACTTTGAAGGAGTGCCACGGATTCCGAGAACGGTTCTAGATGCCCATCGGGAGGGCTTGATTTTGGGGTCGGCTTGCTCGGAGGGTGAAGTTTTTGACGCGGTTGTATCCCAAGGTGTGGATGCGGCGGTTGAGGTGGCCAAGTATTATGACTTTATCGAGGTCATGCCACCAGCTATCTATGCGCCATTGATTGCCAAAGAGCAGGTCAAGGATATGGAGGAACTTCAGACCATTATCAAGAGCTTGATAGAGGTTGGAGATCGTCTTGGCAAGCCTGTTCTGGCTACGGGAAATGTCCACTATATCGAACCAGAAGAAGAGATTTACCGTGAAATTATCGTCCGTAGTTTGGGACAAGGGGCTATGATTAACCGAACCATTGGTCATGGGGAACATGCCCAACCAGCTCCTCTTCCAAAGGCTCATTTTCGAACGACCAATGAGATGTTGGATGAATTTGCCTTCTTGGGTGAAGATTTAGCACGCAAACTAGTTATTGAAAACACTAATGTCTTGGCAGAAATCTTTGAACCTGTTGAGGTTGTTAAGGGTGACTTGTACACACCTTTCATTGACAAGGCGGAAGAAACGGTCGCCGAGCTGACCTACAAAAAAGCCTTTGAGATTTATGGAAATCCGCTGCCAGATATCGTTGATTTGCGGATTGAAAAAGAATTAACTTCCATTCTGGGGAATGGATTTGCCGTGATTTATCTGGCTTCGCAGATGCTGGTGCAACGTTCCAATGAACGGGGCTACTTGGTTGGTTCTCGTGGGTCTGTTGGGTCCAGTTTTGTTGCGACTATGATTGGGATTACGGAGGTTAATCCTCTCTCTCCACACTACGTCTGTGGTCAGTGTCAGTACAGCGAGTTTATCACGGATGGTTCTTACGGTTCAGGGTTTGATATGCCTAATAAGGACTGTCCAAAGTGTGGTCATAAACTCAGCAAAAATGGACAGGATATTCCTTTCGAGACCTTCCTTGGTTTTGATGGGGACAAGGTTCCCGATATTGACTTGAACTTCTCGGGAGAAGACCAGCCTAGCGCCCACTTGGATGTACGTGATATCTTTGGTGAAGAATATGCCTTCCGTGCAGGAACGGTTGGTACAGTTGCTGCTAAGACTGCTTATGGATTTGTCAAGGGCTATGAGAGAGACTATGGGAAGTTTTATCGTGATGCAGAGGTGGAACGTCTTGCCCAAGGTGCTGCCGGTGTCAAGCGGACTACAGGACAACACCCAGGAGGAATCGTTGTTATTCCGAACTACATGGATGTCTACGACTTTACGCCTGTTCAGTATCCAGCGGATGACGTGACGGCTGAATGGCAGACGACTCACTTTAACTTCCATGATATCGATGAGAATGTCCTCAAACTCGATGTACTGGGGCATGATGATCCGACCATGATTCGAAAATTGCAGGACTTGTCTGGTATTGACCCTAATGAAATTCCTATGGATGATGAAGGTGTCATGGCCCTCTTTTCTGGAACTGATGTACTAGGGGTAACACCTGAGCAAATCGGAACGCCGACGGGCATGCTGGGAATCCCAGAGTTTGGAACAAACTTTGTACGTGGGATGGTAGACGAAACGCATCCGACGACCTTTGCGGAATTGCTTCAGTTGTCTGGATTATCCCACGGTACCGATGTGTGGTTGGGAAATGCCCAGGATTTGATCAAGCAAGGAATTGCGGACCTATCGACTGTTATCGGTTGTCGGGACGACATCATGGTTTACCTCATGCATGCGGGTCTCGAGCCTAAGATGGCCTTTACCATCATGGAACGGGTACGTAAGGGCTTGTGGTTGAAGATTTCAGAAGAGGAGCGAAATGGCTATATCGAAGCCATGAAGGCCAATAAGGTGCCAGAGTGGTATATCGAGTCCTGTGGAAAAATCAAGTATATGTTCCCTAAAGCCCATGCGGCAGCCTACGTTATGATGGCCTTGCGCGTAGCCTACTTCAAGGTTCACCATCCCATTTATTACTACTGTGCTTACTTTTCAATCCGCGCTAAGGCTTTTGATATCAAGACCATGGGTGCGGGCTTGGACGCCATCAAGCGCAGAATGGAAGAAATCGCTGAAAAACGGAAGAACAATGAAGCCTCTAATGTGGAAATTGACCTCTATACCACTCTTGAGATTGTCAATGAGATGTGGGAACGTGGCTTTAAGTTTGGCAAGTTAGACCTCTATCGTAGTGATGCGACTGAATTCATCATTGACGGAGACACTCTTATCCCACCATTTGTAGCAATGGATGGTCTGGGAGAGAACGTTGCTAAGCAGTTGGTGCGTGCGCGTGAAGAGGGTGAGTTCCTCTCTAAGACAGAACTGCGCAAGCGTGGTGGACTTTCATCAACCTTGGTTGAAAAGATGGATGAAATGGGGATTCTCGGCAATATGCCAGAGGACAACCAGTTGAGTTTGTTTGATGATTTGTTTTAAAAAATTGCTTATTTTGATCAAGTGGACAAAAAATGTCCACTTGATTTGTTATAATTCTCTTAAAAATAAAAGAAAAGAGAGTATAATATGGTGAATCAAGAAATTTTAAATTCTAATGTGTCAATTGAAGAGGAAATTTATAATTTTGAAAAAGGCTTGAAAGATGATGGGAGTGATTGGACCGGATTTCCACAAATAGACTTAAAAGAAGATTCTCAATGTATTTACATTTGCGGTATTTCAGAGACTGACAGATGGCATTTGTTTTATACGTTAACTAAAATAAAACCTGCTACTCCAATAGCATCACTTGCATATTATCGAGTGAGAGATAATTTGATTTTTTCTAAACATAGTCAATGGATAAAAATGCAAATGGAGTATACAGAGTATGATTTGATTTTTCTGGATGGAGTTCAATTCTTGGGAGAGGCTGATCAAAGGGTACAGGAATACTGGATGCAGCAATTCAAAGAGAATAAGAAAAGAAGCAAACTCTTCATTGTATATTCAGACTGCTTACCCGAAGACTTAAAAAATATGGCTGAATCCGTAGTTGAGTTCTTCGAATCTGGCATAGTGGTACAGTTGAAATCATCTAAGGGCTAGTTTATTTTGCTTTAATCGTTTTGAATATAAAGTGCTAGTTAGACTATAGAAGTGATAAAAATGTACTGGAAATAATATTGTTTGAATAATATGTAGAAGGAAATTGCAAATGAATGATCAAGAGAGATTACTAACAATCTTTTTACGCTTACAGTTTGGGACTCCGTTAGGAAAAAAGCAATTAGCCCAGGAATTTGAGGTTAGTGAAAAGACGATACAGAGAGATTTTTCGCTCCTTCGTGATATTTTATCCAGTCATCCCGATTTTAATGGAGACCTGCTTTATAGTCGTAAAACGAATAAGTATAGCCTATCAAGTAAGTCAGTTTTTAATAAAAAGGATATACTTGTTATTTCAAAGATTTTATTGGAAAATCGAGCATTGAATCGGCCAGAAATTGATAGCTTACTAAAAAATTTACTGATTTTAATTCCTCGTGATGACCAGAAAGAAATTGAGCAAATCATTGGTAGTGAAAAGCTTAATTATGCTCCCTTAACGGATCAGCAAGATAGAATAGAGAAAATTTGGAATTTATCGGAGTCTATTCTACATGAACAGGTCTTAGACATTATCTATCAAAAACCTTATTCGGAGTCTTCTAAGAAGCAGACGGTTTTGCCTGTATCTCTTTACTATGATAGTCATTATTTTTATCTGGTTGTTTATCAGTTAAAACACGCTACTTATATTACTTTAAGAGTAGACCGTATCCAATCATGGTCTCTTAGTGGTATAGAGAAACCCTCTATTTCTTATCGAGATAAATTTAGAGATGGTGATATTCGTAACGAGAGAGTTGATGCTTTTATCGGGAAGAAAATCAGTATTGAGATTGGGTATTTGTATGATCCTACTATTGTGATGGATCAATTTCCAAATGCAAAAATAGTTGGGAAAAATGGTTCCTGGACTCATTTTAAGTTTAAAAGTCAGTATACACCGGGTCTTAAACGCTGGTTACTGGGACAAGGGGAAGCAGTTACTGTTTTGTCTCCTCGGATTTTAGTAGAGGATATGAAGCGAACGGTTCAAGAAATGATAGATAAATATAAATGAGGATAAAATGACTATTCAATTTACTTCTAAAAAGGTTGGAGAACTATTGAAAAAAGGGAATTTGCGGATTCCTTCTTATCAAAGACCATATAAATGGAACAGAAAACATATCCGTAATCTTTTTTATGATTTACGAGATGCTATGGGGAAAAAGGAATATCAGATTGGTTCCGTTATCCTGCATAAGAATGATGGACACTTAGATATTGTCGATGGACAGCAACGGCTAATTTCAATTTCTTTGTTTCTTCATTCGTTAGATGACTTAGAGAATTATAAGGGTGCTAATCAACTGTTGAGTGCTGAAGAATTTGGAGAGCTATCTTGCTATCATGCGAGTGAAAATTATAATGAGTGGAAAAATTTAACTCAATTAGTTGGCGAAAATGAGGCAAAAGACATTTGCAACTTTTTATTAGAGAATTGTGCTGTCTCTGTGATTACTATGCCCCAAGAACGATTATCAGAGGCCTTTCAGCTATTTGATTCTCAGAATAATCGTGGAAAATCTTTAGAACCTCATGATTTGCTCAAGGCCTATCATCTTCGCAAGCAAGATTCCGAAGATGAAAGAATTGTTGAAAAGTGGGAGCAATTTGTAGAGGATAAAGAGTTAAGT
>NZ_AJRH01000064.1:0-6261 GCF_000297015.1 Streptococcus sp. GMD6S
TCTGCTCC
Source organism: Streptococcus sp. GMD6S (assembly GCF_000297015.1). The sequence continues at coordinate 9 of NZ_AJRH01000064.1, forward strand.
ATTGATGGTTTCTGATGCCTTGTCGTAGGCCTTGAAGCTCCAAGTACCTTCTGCCGTCTTCACTTCTGTTTGGCTTGGTTGTGTTGGCGTTACTTGAGTACCATTAGACAAGTTCTTTTCTGTTGCTGGAAGCAGGTCTTTCACTTCTTGTGGAAGTTCTTTGCCTGGGGTTCCACTCACAAACTCATGATGTTTTTCATAAAGGAGGGCCGTGCTTACCTGATTAGAAGGAGCTGATAAATTATCAACATGCAATGTTACAGTATTGTCAATCTTTCCAGAACCTTTTTCTTCTACTTTTTTGTTTGTAGTAGTATTATAAGTTACAATAATTTCAGCAGAAGAATTTGCTTTTATGTATTCAGGTGTCATTTTAACAGTAACAGTTTGACCATTCTTTTCAATAGTATAATCACGCCCTTCCTGTAAAGTCACTCCACCTGATTCCACTTTAAGTCCTTGATAATTAAGGCGCTCATCAAATTTCTGAACCATTTCGATAGATGAAGGCGTTGCTAAAATGTCCTTACCTGGAACCGGAACTTTAAACGTAGCTTTATAGGTTACATCTTGTCCTTCCTTAGCTGGAATCTCTGTAGGATCCACTGCTAGAACAGGGCTCGGATCAATTTTTTCAATATAAAGACCAAAGACGGCCGAAGCAACCTCTGTTGATGAGTAACCAAAATTCATACTATTACTATTTGATCGAAGGGCAAAACCAGAGATATTGTTCTCAGAATAGCTACCGCTTGTAATCTGAGTTGCTACCCAAGCAGTTCGATCTCCTTGATCTTCCTGTCTTAAGACATTGGCATTATTCATCAAACGAAGATTAACATCATTTTGATAATCCTTAACATAGAAGGTTTCCTTCAAGTTGTTGGCATCCATTGCATCGATGTCTGTTGGCTTCATAACCAACTTCAAATCTGTCTCGGAACCATCTGCATAACGCAACTCTGCTGTTACATCCGCATCAAGCCAAAAAGCCTTATTCATAATGTAGTCATGAGCTGCATCTACATAGGGAACATTCCCAATTTCAAAAGCATTATTTTCCCACAATTCTGAAATAGAGAAAAATTCAACAGTAGATTTTTGAGCACTATTCATCTCAGATTCTGCCTGAGCAGTGTTTAGATAGTGAAGAGTTACCTTATTGAATTTTAAGTAAGCATCTACTTGCTTACCATTAACTGTCCCAATATTTGTGAATTTTAGAGAAAGAGGATTTTCAAAAACTTGATCCTGTTTTTTACTTTTATCTACTTTAAGAGTAAAGTTCTCCATCTCGCCTGGATAGGCACCACCCCAGAGATATTCATAGTGGGGATTCGATAAATGAAACTGATCAACAGCCTGTGATTTAGATAAAACACTAAAATTGTTGATGTTCAAATTAAACTTACGAATATCCAAGGTTGAGATATCCGTTCCGTTTTTTATTTCTTCTAAAGCCGCATAAGATTGAAGCGGAATAAGAAAAATAGAAAAAAGTAAAACGACTAGTCCGAGAAAAGCCTGTTTTTTTCTACTGAAAATAGTAGAAAAAGGCATTCTCATGCGATATTTCCATTTCATAATGTACCTCCAAAACTAAAAATGATTATTTGATCATTTCAAAAGAAATATTCATCTCATTCTAACACAAAGAAAGGGAAATTGAAAGCAGATATAAAAAAATATTTACTTTTTTGTATTTCCAGATTGTCAATTTTCGGTGAGAATAATTAAAATATCAAAATTTCAGAACAGGCGTTTACACTATGTAAATAGCTGTTTTATTGTTGAACCTATTATCACTCCATGAGTTTCATAACGTACTCAAGCTACACATAAACATTAATATATTTAATTTTTTATAAAAAAGAACCCAAGAATAAATTCTGGGTTCTTTTTAGTATTTCTCGTACAAAAGATGCTTTTGTACAATTAGAGAGCCTTAGTCTTTCTTACGAACGACAAAGCCTACTAGACCAGCGATAAATAAACCAATCATTGAAAGAAGACTGGTAGAAGCTGTACCTGTGCTTGGTAGAACTTTCTGTTCTTGGCTTGCAGTTTCTTCTTTCTTAGTGCTTTCAGCCTGGTTCCCTGTTGTTGCAGTATCATTCTTATCACCGTTGGTTGTTGTAGGAGTTACTTTCTTAGTTCCAACTTCGACAATCTCATCTACTGCTGGAGTGGTGATTGTGCTTGATTTCTCAACACGACCTGTTTCAACGCCATCTGTGTAAGTCACTGTATAAACAATGGTGCGAACACCCTTCTTACCAGCTATCTTCACTTGACGACTGCCTTCTGGAAGGTCTGCGTTCTGCACTTCTTTGACTTGGAAAGCAACTTCTTCTGTCTTCGTTTCTTCCTTAGTCGTTACAACTGGGGCTACTACTTTCTTAGTTCCAACTTCGACAACTTCATCTACTGCTGGAGTGGTGATTGTGTTTGATTTCACCTCGCGACCTGTTTCAACGCCGTCTGTGTAAGTCACTGTATAAACAATGGTGCGAACACCCTTCTTACCAACAGCTTTCACTTGACGACTGCCTTCTGGAAGATTTGGATTTGTTACTTCCTTAGTTTGGAAAGCAACTTCTTCTGTCTTGGTCTCTTCCTTAGTCGTTACAACCGCTGCTTTCTTAGTTCCAATTTCGACAACTTCGTCTACTGCTGGAGTAGTGATTGTATTTGATTTCACCTCGCGGCCTGTTTCAACACCGTCTGTGTAAGTCACTGTTTCAACAATGGTACGAACACCTTTTTGCCCAGCTGTTTTCACTCGGCGAACACCTTCGGCTAAGAGTGCATTTTCAACCTCACGAGTCTGGAAGGCAACTTCTTCAGTTTTGGTTACTTCCTTAGTCGTTACAACAGTTTTTGAACCTGTATAAGTAATCTTGTTTTTTGCAACTTTCTTAGTCTTGCGTGAAACTTCTTTACGAGATTTTTCAACACCATCCACTTTTGTCACTTCATAAGTGACTTCATCGATACCTTCTTCACCTTCTTCAACACGCGTTTGACCTTTATCCAGTGCTGGATCTACTTTCGTTTCTTCTTTGAAAGCAACTTTTTCCTCCACAGTCACTGTTTCTTTGGTTTCAACACCTGTTTTCTTAGTTCCAACTTCGATGATTTCTTCTACTGGTTCTTTAATTACTGTTTGGTTCTTTCTATCACGTTTTTTCTCAACGCCATTTACCAAAGTAACATCCCAAACAACTTTCTTCTGACCTTTTTCTCCCGCTTGTTTTACCTTTCGAGTACCTTCAGCGAGGTCTGCATTGTTTTCTGTCCGAGATGGGTAAGGAATCTCCTCAGTAGTTGTGACTTCTTGATGTTCTTCTTTTAAATCTCCCCCAGTGAGAAGTGCCTCAGCCTTAGCTTTTAAAGAATTGTAGCGAGCTTCAAGCGCCGCAAAACTTTTTTGACCTTCTGGACTCTTCATTGCCTTCTTTGCAGTCTCAAAAAAATTCTTTGCTTCTTCTACATCACCCTCTAGGAGTTCTTTATTATCCTCATCTGGACTATTTGTAAAATCCTTAATTGAAGATTCTATACTATCAAGCATTCTTTTGAAAGTATTTGCAATACTTCGCTCTTGGCCATCTGGAATTTCTTCATCTTCCGCTGGTGTCTCTTCCGCATGCACTGTTGGAATTTGATACAAGTCGGGAGCTACATGATAAGTGGCTACTCCAAGTGCATTTAAAGCAAGTATAGAAATTCCTAACTTTAATAATTTTTTTCTACTCATTATTCTTTCCTTAACACTTTCAATATACAGTAAGGAGAAGAGTAAAATTTTCTACTCTCCTCTTACTATATGATACTAACGTTCAGCTTTACGCTTCCAAACTAGAAGTCCAGCAAGTCCTAGAGCTAGGGCTGCAAGTACTCCAAAGATTGAAGATCCTTCAGAACCTGTATTTGGCAATGTTTTCTTAGGTTCTGCTGGAGGAACGGTTCCACCTGGTGGCGGAGTTTGTGGTTTTTCTGGTGTTGGTGGTGTTGGTGGGAACACCACAACTTTGTTGGTAGTTTTTGGCTTTGGATTATGGTTAAAGCTTACTTCAGCTGTATTTGGTACACCACCAGTGAATTTTGTAAAATCTGTTCCTTCTTTGAAGTTAGTGTAAAGTACAAGACGTACGGTACTTCCCTTCAAGGCTTCAAGAACATCCTTATCGCTGATTTCAAAAGTCACAACATTGCTAGTTTCATCGTAAGTAACAGTAGCAATTGCTTCTAAATCTTTACCTACTAATTCACCGCGGTCATTTGAAACTTTAGACAATTTATCAATAGCTGCTTGAAGCTTGGTTTGAGCTTCTTTTAGTTTCTTGATTTCATTTTCAAGTTTCTCTTGTTGTTGTTTCTTATCAGCTGGTGCCAATTCTGATTCTTTCTCAGCTGGTGCTTGAAGTTTAGCCAAGTTTTCTTCAGCTGCTTTCAACTCTGCTTCCAAGCTTGCAAGATCTTGACTTGGCTCGCTAGTTGCAGGTTTCTTATCTTCTGATGCAGAAGAATCAGATGTAGCTGGAGTTGTTTCTTCAGCAGCTGTTGCTGGAGTAGCTGGTGTTGTAGTTTCAGCTGGTTTAGCTGGCTGCGCTGCCTTAGCTGCTTCCAACTTCGCTTTCAATTCAGCTACTTTAGCTTCCGCTGCCTTGAGTTCTTCCTTCTTACCAGTCTCTGTTGAAGTCTCTTCTGTTGACTTGCCTGTCAAAGCTTTGAGTTCTTTCTCAGACTGTTCAAGTTGAGCTTGAAGAGTTGCTTTGATCTTGTCAAACTGAGCATTTTCAACTTTAAGAGCGATACGGTCTTTGTTGACTTTCAAGACTGAATCGATTTTATCAGTGATCGTAAAGCTAGTCAAGTCTGTCTTGATAAGACGACCATATTGATCCTTCTTAGCATTTCCGTTTTCATCTACTGGATCTGTTGGAACCGGTGTAGTGATATCGAAGCGGAAGGTATCTAAAGCGTTTGGTAAGTGGTAGTCTTTATCAGGTTTAGATCCATCTTCTGGCCCAACTGTCTTAGCAGGTTCACCTGGTGTTGGATCTGTTGGTTTTTCTGGGTCACGCGGTTTCACCGTTACTGGTTTTGTTTCCTTGTTACCAGATTGACCATTCGCATCCTTGAAGTTGACAGTTGCTTTGTTTGGTACCAATTGGTCCTTATAAGCTTTCAAATCGCTATTCGCTTTGAGTTTAGCTGGAATATACAATTGGATTTCTTTGAAACCTTTCAATCGAGCGAAATCTTTCACTTTCACAGTGACTGTATTTCCCTTAACACTTGTTTCAAGGGCACCATTTGCATCACGACCATCCACATAGGCTACTGGCGTATCAGCGATTGCCAAGACCGGTTCGAGTGTATCTGTGACTGTGAACTCTTTGTACTTATCAATATCTTTTGGCAAAGTTGTATTGACATTATACATGTATGGTGCGTCGTATTCCACATCCAAGTGGTCCAAGGTACGATTAATCTTCTTAGAAATTTCTGGTTCTGGTTCTTTTGGAACGACTACCGGAACTTTATTCGAATCTTTGTGTAGCCCTGGTTTGTGTGGGAACTTCGCGTCATAAGAAGCTGTATTTGGAACAGTGAATCCACGATCTGTTAGATATGGAGTCAAATCAGCTCCCACTTTAATCTTCGCAGTGAAGCTCAATTCAACAGCTTGACCGCCATTGGCTTTCACTTGTTCCTTTGTAAGGGTCAAGGTAATGGTTTGACCCTCTACCTTGATTTGACTGGCATCAAGAGCTTGACCATTCAAGATTGCACTTGCTGAACCTGCATAATCAAGAACAGACTCAAGTGTATCACTTACGCTGAAGGCTGTCGCATCTGTTGGGACACTTGTTTTCACGTTGTATGTGAAAATTTGGTCACGATCAGCAAGCGTTTCCTCAGCCTTAGTATTGACATCTTTCTTGATCTCTGGTTCATCTGGTGTCGGTGGCGTTACTGGGACTTCATTGGAGTCTTTCGTAAAGCCTGGTTTATTTGGAAGATCTACCTTGTAAGTCGCCTTATTCGGAATCCGTATACGACCGTCTTCCTTCACATGTGCAGACAAGTTCGCACCAGCTTTGATCTTGGCGTCGAATGTTAATTCAACGACTTGACCGCCATTGGCTTTCACTTGGTCTTCTGTAAGCGTCAAGGTAATCGTTTGACCTTCTACCTTGATTTGGCTAGCATCAAGAGCTTGACCATTCAATTTAGCACTTGA
>NZ_AJRH01000065.1:0-6121 GCF_000297015.1 Streptococcus sp. GMD6S
CCATTAGAGAAAGAATAGGACTGAACACTGTGAAGATTACGATTGGGATCACTATGGATAAGCAACCTATTAATAGCCAATTTCTTTTCTTGGAATTCCCTTCAGATTTTTTAGCAGTTTTCTGTTTTCTTTTTAAGATTAGAATGAGCAAAACCAAGATTCCTAATACAAATAAAACCAATCTACACTCTCCTTTTATCGTGGATAGCTGTTAACAGGTGTATAGGAAGGAGGCTAACAGAAATACTCTTCTCACCTGCTAACTTATCCTGAAATCCATAAACTCGTCTGAAATGAGGAACAATCCTTATCCCATTATATCACATGAGCAATACCGTAAGAAGAAGAGAAAAGTAAAAAATGTCTTTGTTTATTATACTACAATATCAAAACAGCCCTTTCCTATAGAAACAAAGCTATATTTTGGTATCATAAATTTTGGCTTATAGCCACACAGACTTAGCTGTATGATGGGAAAATAACTAAAAAAACGAGGAGTTTCTTTAATGTCAAAGTAGCTCCTCATTTTTGATTTCTATTTAGTATTGTGATATTTTGCAATAATCTTTACAGATGCACATTATTTTGTTACACCCTTTTTAATTGTTGTTGCATTTTCATCAAGCCAACGTTGATAAATTTCGGCGAACCGTTCTTCTTCTTCATCACTATAGCCTTTATAAACCACTTTATCTACATCATCACGATTGAAGTAAAACAACTGTTCTGGGTTTAGTCCCATTGGATAAAAAGCAGCAGAATAGTCAAACAAAACATTTTCACCATTCTGTTCTATAGTAACCCCACGATTGAGAATCATTAGTTTTTGACTCCCCTCTTTTAAATAAACAATTGTTCCAATTGGCAAAATAGACATTTTCTTGTTTTCCTTTCAATTTATAATTTCTTTATTTCTACAATGCTATACGCCATCGTATTAGCATTCTTAAACTTTAAATGCATCATTCAACACCCAAACACTTTCTGAATGGATTGAATACCTGAATCAAAGTCTTTTCTAACTTCTCGGCATTCTGTATTTATAGTTCTTCAATTTCAGTTAATGTTAGTGTCTTATAATACTCTGGGATTTGTGGCATTCTCAGTATTACAAAAAACCACCACGAAATTATGCCATTTATAACCAATATAGCACTTTCATAACCACTGTCAAGTCCTATAAAAAATGCTAAACAAACCGTATTAATTCCAAGAGTAATATACCACCAATCAATCATTCGTTTCCCTTTGGGTTCAAAAACAAGTCGGCAGCGTTTGCTGTTTTGGGGAACTCTTGATTCAAACTTTCTTACCGCACTTTTTTCATAAAAGACAGCCATAAGATAAGACAAAAATACAGAGAAAGCAAATAGCACTACTTTCATTAAAATTTGCTGATTGATTCCCCAGCTAATAAAGGCATCTTTCATCAGTGTATGAGAGAAGCCCACAAGTGGCTGAATCATGATAACTAGAGCAGTAGATGCGCCTATTGGTGTCTTCGATTTTATTCTAAAACTATCATTAGATGGAGATAACTCAACCATTTCAGCAGTAACCTCTTTCGGAAGCGAACCGAAGAAATAGGATTTGCCTTTTATAGTGGTAGGATCTAAGATATAACTTTTATTCTTAAACTCAACGATTCTAAAAACTGCTATATTTGAATATTTAAATTTTAATTCCACATTTACCACCAAAACACTTTCTGAATTGATTTAATGCCTGAATCAAAGACCTCATTTAATTTCTCTAATTCCTTCAAATGTGACGTTTCTAATCTTATAAGCGGAAAGAATGGGAACCTTTCCAAATAAAAATGATAGAAGAAAAAATGAGATAATGCTATTAATAACGAGAACAATACCTTCTCCTCCATCATTAATAGACAAATAAAGTGCCAAACAAGCTATTATAGGAACAGTAAAAATATAGGCGTCAAAAACTTGCTTTCTTGCAGATATTGGTTTAAAAATCATCTCATATCTTCTACTAGAAGAAGGCAGTAAAGCTTTAACATTTTTACGTTCTTGCTCTCTTTTCAAATAAAAAATCAAGTAAGAGAATAGTATAGATGCGCAAAATACTACTAATTTTAAAATTATCTGTTGGCTAATATTGTACTCTTTAAAAAAAGTTTTCAATAAAGAATAAACAATCCATACAAGCGGTTGAACCATGATTGCCACATATGAAGCTTTAAACTTATTAATCGGGGTACTAAAATTGATATCCTCTCTATTTAGTTCCGCCATCTCAACCGTTAATTCCTCCGTTGGAACACCCCAATAGTAGAACTTAGGAGTCATTGAACTTGCATCTAATATGTATTTTTTCCCATTTAGTTCTACAAGTTGATGACAAAAATACTTCGTTTCTCTATAGTTAATTTCCAAATTTACCACCCAAACACTTTCTGAATTGATTTAATACCGGAATCAATACTATTTCCGACTTCCTTGATACCTGCATCAATTTTACTTCCAACTTCTTTGATACCTGAATCAATATTACTTCCTATTTCCTTAACACTTTTTTCAAGATTGTCGCCCATCTCGTTTGCTATATCTTTGATTCCAAGAAAATTGTAATTATATGCCAAAGTAGCAAGTGTTGCTGCAGCTACCCCAGCACCAATAGCCCAACCAATCGGACCTGTAGCTGCATATGCAGCTACACTTAAAATAGCCTCTGAACCGGTTGCAAAATATGCCGCCGCAAGTGTTGTTGCAGCTGCATCTACTGCTAATGTAGCGATTGCCGTAGTAGCAACAGTATGTGTAAAGGCACGTCCGGCATTCTCATTTTGCAGGTTGTTCAAAAAGTCCATCCCCATAAATATCGAACTGATCCCTGAAATCCCAAGAGAAGAATTGGTTCCTGGTATAGGGATATTAATTTCTGAAATCGTGAAATTCTTAAGTAGATTCGCAGCATTTGCTTTGAATAAAGCATCCGTATATCCTTTACTATTTGCAGAGTAGGTAATGTTTATATTACCAAACTTATCAGTAGTAGTAAAATACTTAAAGTACTCTGATAGTTTAGGATTCGTTGAACTTAACTTAGAAATTGTTTCTTTAGCAAGTTCTTCCAGAGATGTATCTCGGACAATTTCAAGAAACTCCCCTAGCCCGCTTAGGTCAACATTATTATTAACTTTACTCTCGACATATTTTCGTACAGCATCTTTAACATTCTCTGGTAACTCTTTACCAGGATACCGTTTTCCATACTCTGCAATTGCCTTTATATCTGTCTCATCTAATTCGGTTTCATTTTTAACTTTATCTACAACATTTTGATAATTTTGAATTACCTCAGAACGCTTCTTCCACTCATTATTAATATTATTAGCCCAAGGGGCTTGTCCCTCTATTTTAAAAGTTCCATCAAACTTTCCAAAGTCACCTGTAACTTGTTCGAAACCTTGAAGAACTAAGCTCTGTAAGCTTTCTGAATCCGAAAACTGGCCACTAGTCGAGCTCGCAAATGACTGTAACTTTTCTAATTTTTTTTGTAACTCATCTCGCTTACTCGTTGCATTTGAGATAATTTCTTGAACATTACTTTTATAAGTAGAATCGATGTTCTTCAAATCAGATAAACTGTTCAAAATAGCTTCTTGAGTCGAAATAGTTGTATTTTCTGCTTCAATTTGCTTTTGAAGTGTCTCCTCATCTAGACTTTCTTCACCGACTTGTGCATGGTAAAGAGTCGGTAGTTCACTCGCTTTTCCTCCCAGGCTCTCTGAAAAGAGGATAACTCCTCTCACTAGAGGAACCATTATATTTTCCGCATAGGACTTAGCACTATCATAGGCTTTACCTTTCAATTCTTCCTCTGAAATCAATTTATTAAAGGCAGTAATGACAGCGTCATAATAATTCGCACGGCTACTTAATACCGTATTCGCTGTGCTACCCTGCGAGTCTGCTGATCCTATGTCTACTTTAATACCCATTTTTCCCCTCCTTTTGCGATTCAAGACGGCGTTGTTGGAAAAGAAGTTCCTCTTTTTCGCCCTCTAGCTTACTCATTGCTTTTTTTAATTCTTCTTTCCTCTCGGTGATAAAATCATCCAGTAGCTGTTCATTCCTTTTTAACTTTTCTATATTTTCAAGGCGATCCATCTCATCTTTAACTGATAACGGATAATAGCCTAATTCTCTATATGGGATGAAGTTCGATTGGCAAAGATCTATAATCTCCGTCGCAACGGAAAGAAACTGATTTCTTTCTTCTTCTAGCTTGGATAAATTTGTTTGAATCTGTTGAACACTACATTGAATATCTTCTAATTTTCTTTTCTCCATCCTCACTCCTTAAATAAATTATTTTGAGGAACAAATGACGGATTTGAGTATGGAGAAGGTAGACTGGTTGTCCCATTATTTGGATTATTCTGCCACATTGTACTTATATTCTCATCTACTACTTCAAATTCATTTGCGACACTATGAATTAGTTTTACGAATTCACTTATTTTCGATTGAATATTTTTAGCAATAGATGCCTCATTTATAATCAATCTTCTTCCTACCGTATTAGCGGTATAATAGCTTGTCTTATCCCTAGTAACTGTACCGGCAGTTGTAATGCTATTGCTTGCTGATACAATTCCAGTTGCAATAGTACTTGCCTTGCCTTTTTCACTTTTTACTTGTCCCATGTTCAATAACCTTTTCAATTATCCTTTCTACTATCAAATCGTCAAAAGACCGGGTTGAATCTTAAGTATCAAAAAATAGTTTTACTTATTCTTACTAATTTTAAGTTTGATGACTTCTTTCCGAGAATGTAAATAAACCTGATCGAGATCTGGAGCCACATCTCTGTTATACATTCCTTTATCTAAGAAGGTTTGATCCATTAGGCGCATACCAAAGATGACCCATTGGACATTTGTTTTGAGGTATCTAGGAATTGGGTCGATGCTTGTCCCAATATAAGTATAATCAGTACCAATAATAAACCTCATCCCTACTCGATACCCATTCTCAAACATAAATTGAAGCTGTTGATCATTTAAATCGCTTTCGGATACTAGTGCTCTCATATTAGGTATAAAAATGATCCACTCAGATGATATGCCTTTTTCAAGACGGCGTTCTATTTCATAGATTAGCTGATTTCCTATGTCCGATAGTTCCTTTTTGCTTCCAACATAGGTTTTCACCTGGTCATTATATGCTTCATATTCTTGGAAAGCATCAATCAACATCATATGGACGTTAGGCATTCTAAGAATAGTTTTTAATAAATGATGCGTTATATTATCAAAAGCGTCTTCTGCATTTGACACATAAGCCATGTGTTTAAATTTGCTAAGAGAGATATTGACACTTCCAACCATTTCTAGTTCCAAACCGATAGGAATCTGATCATTCTCAATAGCCTCTTGTACATCAGGCAAATTCAAAAATTCTTCCATCGTCAACTCCTCTGGCACCATCGGGATGGCACTTGGGCGCTGGCCGGTCCAGGCTTCTTGGAGGGAAGCGACTTCCTGACGTAGGTTGTTGAGAACTTGGGTGTCATTGGCTCCATAAACTGGGAGTGCCAGCTGGATGACATCCACCTCTTCACGCTTCATAAGGGCACGTCCCTTGATATCTTCCATAGTCATAGCAAGTGGTGTAGAGCCCACGATTGCCCGCACTTCACCTGCCTCATTTTGTGGCAGGCTCAACTGGTGCTTGAAGTTCGAGTAGAGCTGAGCACGAAGGTTGGTTTGACGACCGGCTGTCATCAAGAGGTGAACCCCGATACTGAGACCTTCACGAGAGATACGCACCAAGAGCTTGAAGAGTTCCGCCTCATAGGCTTCTTCCTTGAAGGCTTCATAGCTATCTAAGAGGATGACGATAGCCGGCTCTTCCTGACCACTGGCCTGACGGTAGAGGTCTAAGGTCCCAACACCATAGTCCGCAAGGAGTTTCTTACGACGGTTGAGTTCGCGCTCCATGATTCGTACAAACTTAGAGATTTTCTCCGTTTGGTCCAAAAGCATGGTATCCGCCACCTGTGGAAGCTTGGACAATGGAGCCAAACCATTAGTACCAAAGTCCATCAAGTACATGGTAAGGGCCTTGGGACTGAATTTACGAGCCAAGTCCAT
>NZ_AJRH01000066.1:0-6096 GCF_000297015.1 Streptococcus sp. GMD6S
ATCCAATCCTATATCCTATCCCTCGCTGTTAACTTCCACCCTCATGATGTGGCTTTCTTGCTGATCGACTACAAGGGTGGTGGGATGGCCAATCTCTTTAAAAACCTACCTCACCTCTTGGGGACGATTACCAACTTGGATGGTGCCCAATCCATGCGAGCCTTGGCTTCGATCAATGCGGAGATCCATCGTCGTGAACGACTCTTTGGAGAGTTCGAAGTCAACCATATCAATCAATACCAGAAAAAATTTAAAAACGGAGAAGCGACAGAACCGCTCCCTCATCTCTTCCTTATCTCAGATGAGTTCGCAGAGCTCAAGGTCAACCAGCCCGACTTTATCAAGGAGTTGGTATCTATCGCGCGTGTCGGACGTTCCCTCGGTGTCCACTTGATCCTAGCAACTCAAAAGCCATCAGGTGTGGTCGATGACCAGATCTGGTCCAACTCTCGCTTTAAGATTGCCCTTAAAGTTGCGGATCGTTCGGACTCCAATGAAATGCTTCATACACCGGATGCGGCAGAGATCACCCAGACGGGACGTGCCTATCTGCAGGTCGGAAACAATGAAGTCTATGAGCTCTTCCAGTCAGCCTGGTCAGGCGCGGATTACCAGCCGGACAAGGACGATATGGGGATTGAGGACCATACCATCTACCTAATCAATGAATTGGGCCAATATGAGATCTTGAATGAAGACCTATCAGGCTTAGAAGATGTGGATGAGATCAAGGAAGTTCCAACAGAGTTGGATGCGATAGTGCACCATATCCAGCTCTTGTGTGAAGAACAAGAAATTCCTCCAGTACCACAGCCATGGTTGCCACCGCTCAAAGAGCGAATCGCACTAGACGAACTGGAAGAAGTGCAACCGACAGTAGCCTGGACACAAGAGAAACCACTCTCTGTCCTCTTGGGGATGGCAGATATCCCGCAGGCCCAGAAGCAGGAAGCTGTCTCTATCAATCTCTCCAAGGATGGTCATATCCTCCTTTATGGAAGTCCGGGTACAGGAAAGACCACCTTCCTTCAGACTGCTGGTATGGACTTGGCTCGTAAATTCAGTCCCAAGGCCCTTACCATGTACTTGATGGACTTTGGTACCAATGGTTTGGCTCCATTGTCCAAGCTTCCACAGGTGGCGGATACCATGCTTCTGGACCAAACGGAGAAGATCTCTAAGTTTGTACGAATCATGGAGAAAGAACTCAACCGTCGTAAGAAACTCCTTGCGGACTATGGTGTTGGGACTTTAGACCTCTACCGTCAGGCCAGTGGTCAGGAAGAGCCGGCTATTGTCATCCTCTTAGATAGCTATGAGGCCTTCAAGGAAGAAGCCTATGAGGCGGAACTCTTCAAGCTCTTGGTGCGCATCTCCCGTGAAGGTCTCAGTATCGGGGTTCACCTCTTGGTGACAGCCGGACGTCAGACCAACCTTCGTGCACAACTTTACTCAAACTTCAAGCACCAGTTGAGCCTGCCACAAAATGAGGCGGGTGAAGTGCGGGCCATCGTGGGCTCTACGCCACTCGCTATGACTATGGAAGACATCAAGGGCCGTGCCCTTATGAAGCGGGAAGAAGTGGATGTGATCCAGCTGGCACTCTCAGTTTATGGAGCTAATGATACCCAAGTCCTCAACAACCTACGTCAGGAAGTGGCTTCCCTCCAAGAAGCCTGGACAGGACAACGCCCAAGTGCCATCCCGATGGTACCAGAGGAGTTGACGGAGAAAGACTTCTATAGCCGAGCAAGCGTGCAGACTGCCTATGAACACGGCCTCGTGCCATTAGGACTTGACATGGAGACAGTTGAGCCCGTCACTTGGAATCTGGCTAAAGGAAATCTTCTCTACCTAACAGATAAAGAAGAACAGATGACAGCCTTGGTGAAACACATTGCCAAAGGGAAACAGAAGGTCATCATCTTGGCACCGAAGTATCATAACTTACCTGAAATGGAAGGAGTGACGATTCTTGCAAGTCCAGAGGAATATCAGGCGGGGATTGCAAGTATAGAGAAGAGAATTCAGGAGCGGTTAGAAGGCAAACAGCGAGATCATGTTGCAACAGTGGTTGTTTACAATTTAACCGAATTAGTGGTAGAATTAAACTCAGAAGCGCTTGATACATTGGCTTATGTCCTAGACAAAGGAATTCGAGCTGGATATGGTTCTCTTGTAATGAGTTCGCCATTGATTACTAAATACATTGATGTGGTCTCAAAAACTGTTCGCTCTTATAAGCAGGCTGTTATAGGGCTTCGCTTAAGCGATCAATCAGTTCTGACAGTAACCAACAGACCTGTTCGTGAGCCACAATTAGAAGAACAAGAACACTACTATGTGGCCGATGGGTTAGCAAGTAGAATGAAAGTATTAATGATATAAGGAGGAGTGATGGGGAAAGCAACCATACAAGCTCAGATAGATGCTAAGCGTGGAGAAATTACTAATTTGAATAGTCAAATTAGTCGATTGGAAGAATGTAAAAAAGCACTTACAGATTTTTCAACGGATATAGAATATGTACTTACGAGCAATGAACATATTGAAACGACCTATTATTTAGCAGGAACACCATATTTAAATGAAACCAATAATGAAGAGAAAATACTAAAAACAGCTAAACAAAAGCTTTCAGCAAAGAGTGATGACGTAGTGGCCAAATTGACTCAGAAAATTTCTGAATTAGAGACAGAGAAGTCGGGGATTAGCCTTAGTATTAGTTGGTTAGAAATTGAAAAAAGTCTAACAACGGAGGAGTAAAGTATGAGTGATATTATAAAAGTACATGACTTACCGGCCATAGCTCGTTATAGTTCGGCTGTTCAAGAGTTTTCAAAAGGTGTGGACTCGGCTTCTAAACAAACGATGCGTAAATTTAATGAAAAGGCAGGTAAAACAGGAGATTCAGAGGACAAAGGAGAGGCAATAAATGCTTTCTTCACTCGATTGAATACTTTACAGACCCAAGTATTTCAAGAGTATCCTACCACTATTACGCATTTTTCAACAGCTTTATCAACATTTGAAAATGCTGCTACAGCTGCCGGTTTCCAAAATAAAGCATGGACTCAACAAACTGGTAATGATTCTGTCTATAAAAAATTAGATGGCGTGGAGTCTGAACAATATGAGAAGATCAAAACAAAAGTCGATAATCTTCAAACGCTATTAAACGATGCTACTGCTGAACTAGGTATTGAATCAGAAGATTTAACAACTATTAAAACAACTGCGGGAGATGATTTAGCTAGTGCAGCGACTGCACGTCGTGATACTCATAACGCCTTGCAACAAGCACATGATACCTTATCAAAAGATACTACGGATGCAGAAGCAGAACTAAAAACTCTACAGACTAGAATAAAAAATGCCAGTGCAGTATGTAATATTCCGGCTTCTAGTATCTTAGCAGGAATTAAAAATGGTAGTCTTACTAAGAGAAAAATCAGTTATTTGGATAGTATTCAAACAGAAGCAGATGGACGTGCTTTAGGTGCAATACTTAATAAACAGCCAGGAGACATATTAAACGAAAAACCTGGGGATCTTAGTGAAGGATTTTACAGTATTGGTGCTCAGGAAATGATGGAGTGGATTGAATCAGGAGATGCAGCCACTCTGAACCATCTTTTAGACGCTATGGGGAATCGGGATTTTTCTGCTAACCAACCATTTTTGCTAGAGTTTCAAAAGGCTGGAGTTAGGCTAGGTGATACTCTTGAAAAGGTTATGGAAGTTCAATATGCTAAAGACGGCACTTTACAGAGCAACCAGATGGCAGCATATAATAAGCATCTTGCTTTGACGGATAAGTTTGTTAGTTTGATGGAATCTCTTTATGTAATGGAGATAGGACGGACAGAAACATCAAAAGGAAAATTAGCAGTTGGTGACAAACTATATGTCACCGAAACGAGAACAAAAGTTTCAATTTCAGATATATCGGATGCAACATTTTCATTTAAGAATACGGTTGATACAAAGAAAACAACCTTGGAAATGAATATAGGTGGCTACTCTTATCCAACGAGTATTAGCAATACAACCGAAACCAAGGTTTACAAAATGGAAGAATACGCAACCGCTATTGGAAATAATATGGCAGAGAAGCAGGCTCGGATCGGTGAACTTGAGAAATCTCGCGAAGAAGCGAATAAAGATATGCGTGCTGCAATGGGTAAAGCTATAACTTATGCACTGGTTGGTACTTTCATACCTGAAGCAGTTCCTATCGTCTCGATGATTGATGCTCTGGCTACCAGTGATTCTAAGGAATTCAGTAAAGAACTCTTTTCTGCGATTGATAAGGATATAACCGTTAAGGGGAAAGTTGTTGAAAGTGGTTTTACGAAGACGGGTCCATACAATATGGGTATTCAATTACCAACAGCAACCATACAAGCCTATTTGAAGTATGTCGATCAGTTAAAGGGATATGACTTGGAAAAAGAAAAGACACGCATTGAGATGGTGGATGACTTTTTAAATCGAGGGAATACCTATCTTTTCCAGAAAGATGGGAAGAGTTCAGTCGCAATTTCTCGCATGAGAACACATAATTTTTATACAGAGGTCCGCTTGAAAGAGATGGATAATGAAGGTCTTGTTCCTTATGTTGAATATGCGAAGTCGTCCAGCCATTATAAGGTGAATAGTACTAGTAATGATACAAGGGCAATAATCCAAGAAGCAATAAACAAAGAAAATCAACTTAACTCAAATTCTGTAACACCAGAAATGAGCAAGTATCTCTTAGGCGAGGAGACCGATCTTTCTCTAGTCAATATGAGCGTAGACCAGTTGAAAACGTATAAAAATGTATTGGAACATTTATCGATTTCTTCTGACCAAAATGCCAAACATGGCTATGAAGAATATCAGCTCTATCTAAATAGTAAATACTCAGGAGGAAGTCAATGAAACAATACAGGAAAAAAATACTAATCATTCTGGGGGTTTTAAGCCTTCTTGTTGTGGTTTCTGGAGGCTATCCTTTGTATCGCTATTTGACACATGATCGCTATAAAGTTTGGTCAATTGAAGTAGAACCAGCATCTCATGAATTTATAGCTGATAGACAGGGGCTGGTCATTTCTTGGAAAGAGACAAAGAATAGTAATGGGAAAAGAGATAGGGATGAGCCGGTTGACTATAGTTTGGTAATTCATGGGAGACGATTTATAGCCACAGAAAGTATCCGTTTAATCTATGAATCGGGAGATAATCGCTTTGATGTGAAGAATCTAAGTTGGGGGGAGTATTGGAAGATTCAGGTCTATGATACCAGTCAGGATGATTTGCCTCGTAAGGAGTATGATCTTTTGAAGGCTATTGCGGATTATGATGCTTCTTACTTTCCAGTTTCAAGTGCCTATACTCATTTTTTTGCTTACAAAGATCAGGAATACCGGACAGTCGTTCTCCAGAAAACGGGAGGTGAGGATCGTAAGGAAGTCCTCTTTAACATGGCAACAGGTAAACTAGAAGACATCCCTAAGGATGCCGGAAAGGCTCTAGAGAACAGAAATGTTAATATATTTAAAGAATTTACTAATTTAAAAGAATATTATGCAGGTGACCTTTTACATATAGACACTCCAATTAGTTTTTCTCAATCCGTAATTGAACAGTCTTCAGACTGGCGTTTGAAGGAGGAGTATCCTGCAGCCTATGACTTGATGACTAAGAAGAAAGGTGGGCTATTTTTCTTGACCAACGAGACAGATATCAAGCTTCTCTCTGATATATACAGTCTCTTAATCCCTAAGGACAGAGATTTGTTTGATAATCTAACAGTTTATGGAGAGGTGACCAAGGACGGGAAAGACCATGTGGTTCATTCCTATGAAGAGTTTATCAATGTCTTGAAACCAAAGGAGGAATTGAGCAATGTCCGTTAAACAGATCCAACCGATGCGAATTCAAAGTATTAAGGCAAGTATTAAGGTTTCGACAGATGAGATTTCAAAGGGGATGTCGACTATCATTGATGCACCGGTTACAAGTAATCTAGAGTCTTGTGCGGGTCTCGCAAAAACATGTATGGAAAATTTAGTAGAGACGGTAGACTCATTAGATGGCTTTATGAAC
>NZ_AJRH01000067.1:0-6092 GCF_000297015.1 Streptococcus sp. GMD6S
GAACATGTCTACGAAAAAGTGAAGACAAGTCATAAGGATAAGGAAGGCAATGAAATTCCAGGATATCCAAGCGAAGACGGCGAACAACCTAAGAAGGATATTCCAGGTTACCGCTTCGTAGAGACCAAGAAACTTCCAAACGGTGACACAGAACATGTCTACGAAAAAGTTGTTACTGCCCCTCAACAAAAACCGACTGAGCAATCTCCAACTACTAAAGCAACCAAAGAATTACCTAATACTGGTACGGAAGATCATGCAGCTTTGGCGGCTCTAGGAGTACTAGGTTTGATGAGCGGATTTGGACTTGTGTCTCGTAAGAAAAAAGAAGACTAATTCTATACTCTAGATTCTAAGTAGTTTCCTTTAGTTTCTTAAACAAAAAACCAACTAATCTAATGATTAGTTGGTTTTTGTCTATTCTCGATTTTTCCAAGCTTGGTATCGAGTGTCAATCAAGAGTTGGGTTAGGCGCCCCATGGTTTCTCTTTCTTCGGGAGTGAGGGATTGAGCTTGGACAAAGAGATGGTGAACGTGTTCAATGACCTTGAAGGAAGAGAGGTCGTTGATAGAAGAGATGCCTGCATCGAGAATGATTCCAAAAAAGAGGTCAAAGTAGAGCTGCAGTTCCGTATCAGGGACCGTCTCAACCCATTCCTTAAAGGTTGTATCGACTTGCTGGCTGTCACTATTGGTCTCGTCTAGTTGGACAAAGTGTTTGTCTTCAACCTGCCAACTAAAGGTGTCATGCTGGGCAAGACCACCCAAGGCAGTGCTTCGAACAACGATTTTCTTATCAGGGATTTCTAGCATCATTCCGATGATAGAACCTTGTGGGACAAACACTTTCGTTCTTTCCATCATGTTTTGATAGCCAGCTGTTTCGGTTAGTTCCTTGTGAAGTCCAGGCGCATCAAAAGTATAGACAGCGACAATGTTTTTTTGTAAAAGTGGATCGAGTTGACTAGCAGCATAGACAGCTAGATTGCCCCCTTTTGAGTGTCCTGCTATGACAACTTTTTGGTTAGGATGTTGAGCAAAAAAATCCTGTAAATACTGGAGGGCGTGTTTTTGAGCTGGGATTTCTTTCATATAGGTCATATGGAAATCTTCTTTCCAACCGATGATACTATCATCCGTTCCACGAAAAACAAGCAAAAAAGTATCGAGACTGATACGATAAGTCATAGCCGCAAACTGTTTTTGCAATTCAGGATCAATATCATTGATAAAATTTGATAGCTTGCAATTTTTAAACCGTTTGTGTTGAGAGAGTTGATCCAACAACTGGAGGCGGTTCTTATTGGTCAACATCGTCGTGTCTCTAGGAATTTGGGGTGCAAGATCTATGAGGCGCTGGTTTTTTTGGGTGACTACACCATCAAAAGCAAGGTAGGTTAATTCGGTCAAGGCAAGAACATCTAACTCATTCACGGGGAGGTCATAAAAGGAATCGTATGCTACATCATTCAAGTAGTCAAAAATATTGGCCATAAAAGCTCCTTTCTCTATGTTTATCCTACCACATTTACATAGAATTGGCTAGTAGGCTTGTTTGAATGACCTAGTAGGGTTTAATTGAAATACATAGAAGATAGATTGCTCCTATTTCAAACCTCTAAACGAGCTTACTTGTATGTTTTTGCTATCAATCCCATTTTCCTTTAAAAACTTCTTCATCTCATTTACATCATCAGGCTGACCTGTGATGAGATAGCTGGCTTGATTGCCGTATTCATCAATAGCATGTTTTAAAAATGCTTGACTTTGAGAAAGTTCATCGCTAGTTTTATAAGTAAAATTCGATGTTTTTTGAGCCAGTTCCTTCATCTCATTATCGAAAATAGTAACTCCTTTGTCAAAATGGTTGAGAATAATCGGACATTTACCAGACCATTCTTTGATAAGGGGGCGTAGAGCAGAAATACCAACATCAGATGCAAAGAAAACTAGTGGCTGATTCGTATCTTTAACAGTCAAAGAGGAATCCAGCCAACTCATCTCAATCTCACTGCCAGCCGGTAAATGTGTCAAGGTGTTCTTAAAGTTGCTACCACTATTATGAGTCAAAATGAGAATCTCATCTTCATCAGGTGTGGAGGCAATAGTTAGCCATCGACTGGTTTGCTCTCCCTTAGCTTCGTTTTTATTAGTAGTAGAAGAAGTATCAGGGAGTGTAAACTTGGCATAAGCCCCTGCTTTCCATGTCATATTAGTAGGTTTCGTCAAATGTATTAAGTAAAGGTCCCCATTGAAATTTTCAATGGATTTTAAAGACAAAGCTTGACTACGTCCAAGATAGGTTATTACACCCCAAGAAATAAGGCATATAGCCACCAGAATAGATATAATAATTATCAACATTTTTTACCTCTTTTCATTATTTTCCTCATTTCCAAAATTTAAAAGATAGCCAAGTAGCCAGTGCGATAACAGGAATAAAGCCAATCAGTTTGATAAGCAAATCAGTATTAGGTAGGCTGTAAATATAAATCATGGTAGTCAATGCCACCAACCAAATACCCGCAATTTTTAAAATAACAGGTAAGCCGGCAATCATACATAACCCTATAGCCAGCAAAATCATACCTCCAGTCGCAAAGGACATAAAATCAGGGTTTGATAAATCAACCTGTTGTAGTGTAGCTCCCCAAATAATGATCAAAATACCAATAATGGCAAGAGAAATTCCTGTAATACCTAATCCATTCATTTTTTTAACTCCTTGTTTGTCCATGATAAAATCTCCTTTATTATATTATTGAATGAATATAATATTAGTTCATTCATATATTTTCAAAAAATAAAAAAATCAATTCTTCTTATAAAAATTTTGTCCTTTCTATGTAAATAATATCAAATATAGCATATCCATTTAATCTATAATCTGTTCTATCTCACCTATAAGAATAAAATGAGGTTCCCAGCCACCATGTCCGTCAGTATAGATATCTGGATACAATTCATAGTAATCCCTTATTTCCTGTACAAAACTCTCCTTGTCAAACTGTTGCTTACAAAGCTTTTTACATAAAAAAGTCTGTTTTGCCTCTTTAAATCCCATTGTCTTACCTATAGGAATTGCCATAAGTCCGGCATTTTCTATTTTATTTTCATTTCTTCCTGAATGACTTCCAAGGTATGCAAGTACCTTTTTATATTTTGGATCAAAAAAGCTTACAGTAAAGTATTCACTATCATCAATAAACTCAGCTGTATATCTTGACGGATGTATATATAGGGTTACAGTCGCCTTACTTTTTCCCGGTGCTCCCCAAATATTTCCAAGGCTACTCCATGACACGAGGCAGGCATTGAACTTTTCCCTGTTGCCTACCGTTATTGCCGCCCATTCACTGTCAAAAATGTCAAACGGTTTGTACTCTTTTTTTCTAAATTCCATGTTCATTCCTCTTTCTCCAATTCACCTATAATTAAATTATATTTGTTATTTAAGAATTCCTTTAATGAAGTAAGTTGCAAGTATTTCAACGGTCTTGCCAATATCTGGAAAATCTTTTTCCGTGATATGCATATCCATATAGTAAAACAGATTATAAACCTGTAAAATATCTTGAATCTTTTCTGGCGAGTACCCTTCAGCCTGCATACGATTTGTAAAAGTTTTAACTAGAAACTGATGAAATGGATTTGCGACTTTGCCTTCCTCCGAGGAATAGTAGCTGTGTAACTCATCTGCGATGGCAGGATTGTACCATTCTGCAAGGATTTTATTGGAAGAAACGAGAGTTCTGGACTGAGCAAAGAGTTGACCAATGAGGTCGGTCATATCAATTTCCCAATCCAGTTCTTCGATCATAGCTTGGCGAACACGGTTGTTTTCATCTATATAGATGTCTAGAAAAATGGCTTCTTTACTCTCGTAATAGTTATAAAAAGAACCAACTGCAACACCAGCTTGCCTAGCAATTTCTGAAATTCCTGTTGCCTTGTAACCTTTTTTCGAAAAAACTTCATAGGCTGCTGTCTTTAAAGCTTGTTTTTTGTCCAATATGATTTAACCTCCTTAGTTTTCATGAATGAATAACTTTATTCGTTCATTCATATTCTAACAAATCATGGCTAGCTTGTCAATAAGAAGGCTAGATCTATTAAATAAGTTAAAGAAACGCTAACTAAATGAGCACAAAAAGGAAAATATAGGATAAGGCTGGAACTATAATTAAAAATAAGGTATGATATCAGTGGGAATGTTCTCTATTTAGCATCTGTTTTCTGATCTGAATTTGGGAAAAGGCTGCTAAACAGTATGAGATACTGATCCGTAAATCTGATATGAAGGGTTTTGATACTTTGAGAAATAACAAAGGAGGAGCGCATGCACAAGATTTTACTAGTAGAAGATGACCAAGTTATTCGACAACAAGTGGGAAAACTGCTCTCTGAGTGGGGATTTGAGGTCGTTTTGTTAGAAGACTTTATGGAAGTATTGAGCCTTTTTGTTCAGTCGGAGCCTCATTTGGTCCTCATGGATATCGGTCTGCCTCTTTTTAATGGTTACCACTGGTGTCAGGAGATTCGCAAGATTTCCAAGGTACCTATCATGTTTCTGTCTTCGAGAGACCAGGCTATGGATATCGTCATGGCAATCAATATGGGAGCGGATGACTTTGTAACTAAGCCTTTTGACCAGCAGGTTCTTTTGGCTAAGGTTCAGGGTTTGTTGCGCCGTTCCTATGAGTTTGGGCGGGATGAAAGTTTGCTAGAGTATGCAGGTGTGATTCTCAATACTAAGTCTATGGATCTGCACTATCAGGGGGAAGTTCTGAGTTTGACCAAGAATGAATTTCAAATTTTGCGGGTCTTGTTTGAACATGCGGGCAATATCGTAGCGCGTGATGACTTGATGAGAGAACTCTGGAACAGCGACTTTTTCATCGACGACAACACCTTGTCTGTCAACGTTGCTCGCCTGCGCAAAAAGTTGGAGGAGCAAGGTTTAGCAGGGTTTATCGAAACCAAGAAAGGGATAGGATACGGACTGAAACATGCTTGATTGGAAATCATTTTTTCTAGCCTATCTGCGCTCTCGCAGTCGCGTTTTTACCTATATTTTTTCATTGGGCTTTCTCGTCCTTCTCTTTCAGTTTTTATTTGCTAGTCTAGGAACTTATTTTCTTTATTTCTTTCTGCTCAGTAGTTTTTTGACCTTCTTATTTTTGGCTTGGGATATATTTGCAGAAGCTCAGGTTTATCGACAGGAAGTACTCTATGCTGAGAGAGACCCCAAGTCTCCTTTGGAATGTGCGCTAGCAGAAAAGCTCGAAGAGCGTGAGTCTGAATTGTATCAAAAGAAGTCAGAAGCGCAGAGCAAGCTGACGGATTTGCTTGATTACTACACCTTATGGGTTCATCAGATCAAGACGCCCATTGCAGCTAGTCGCCTTTTAGTAGCAGAAGTCTCTGATCGGGAGGTCAAGCAGCAACTGGAACAGGAAATTTTCAAGATTGACTCCTATACCAATCTGGTTTTGCAGTACTTACGTTTAGAGAGTTTTCACGATGACTTGGTCTTTGAACAGGTTCAAGTGGAGGACTTGGTCAAGGATATGGTTCGTAAGTACGCACTTTTCTTTATCCAGAAGGGACTAACAGTCAATCTACATGACCTCGACAAAACTATCGTGACCGATAAGAAGTGGCTGTTGGTCGTCATTGAACAAATCCTTTCAAACAGCCTCAAATATACTAAGGAAGGTGGGCTCGAGATTTCTATGGAGAGTCAGGAGCTCTGTATTAAGGATACGGGAATTGGGATAAAAAACAGTGATGTCCTCCGAGTCTTTGAACGTGGTTTTTCAGGCTACAATGGCCGTTTGACCCAGCAATCATCTGGACTTGGCCTCTATCTATCCAAGAAAATTTCTGAAGAACTGGGGCACCGGATTCGTATCGAGTCTGAGGTTGGAAAAGGAACAACCGTACGGATCAAATTCGCTGAAGTGAAGCTCGTTATTGAGTAAACATAAATGAGAAAAAGCCTCCGAATGGAGGCTTTTATGCTAGGCTCTTATACTCAATGAAAATCAAAGAGCAAACTAGGAAACTAGCCGCAGGCTGTACTTGAGTAC
>NZ_AJRH01000068.1:0-5699 GCF_000297015.1 Streptococcus sp. GMD6S
ATGCCAACTTTAGAAGAAACCATTGCTCTCTACAAAGAACTCTTCTAAAAATCAAGTAGAGTAGACGGGACTTGTTCCTCAAAATATAAATAATATTGGAAAGAACTATCATTTTGGTAGTTCTTTTTTTAAAAATTTGCTATCCTAGACATATGAGAAAAATCAAAATTGATGTGGTTGTAGTTCCCTTGAGTGGGCATCTCTTCCCAACACTGAATTTACTTGCCCCCTTGTTGAAGGATCCCTTGTATGAGATTCGATTATTTACAGGACCGCAACGAAAAACTGTAGCAGAGGAGATGGGATTCCGGGTGATTCCCATTTTAGAAAATTGTGTAGATGAGTTTGAGCGTGTAGCCAACAATGAAGGTCAATTAAACCTGTTTTCTGCTTATCGACAGTTGTCAGCTAGTCTTGATTTGATCAATGTGGTTTCAGATCAATTAGTGCAAGAGTGGCAGGAAAATAGACCGGATATTGTGATTGCGGACTTTATAACCCTCTCTGGAGGACTTGTTGCGGAACAGTTGAACATTCCCTGGATTACCACGATGGCGACACAGTTTGCCATTGAAACGACAGATGGACCGCCTTGTTTCTTTGGAGGAATGGGCAGTCCAAAAACATCTTTCCAATCTGGTCTGCAATGGCTAGGAAGAAAAGGGACTCGTTTAGGGAAACGAATCGTAAGCTTTTTATTGAGAGAACGATTGAAACGTTACGATTTTAGGCTCTACAATCAGAAAGGTCAGGAAACCATCTATTCACCCTATTCCATCTTGGGAATTGGGATGAAAGAGTTGGAGCTGAAAAGCGGTTTTCCAGAGCACTACCTTTGGGTGGGACCTTTTGGCTCTTCGATTGAGAGGGCAGAAAATTATCCACTCGATTTGTCTCCTTATGCAGGTTATAAGAAGGTCCTTGTCTCCTGTGGCACTCAGCTAGCATGGGCTAAAGACAATCTCCTCTATCAGACACAACAATTGGCAGAAGCACATCCAGATTGCCACTTCTTTGTGACTCTGGGGTTTGGCGGACAAGACTTCCAATGTGAAGAGCTCATGGACAATGTTTCTGTGGTATCCTATCTTCCCTATAAGGAGTACATTCCTCAGATGGATTATGTGATTCATCATGGTGGTGCGGGTATTTTTTACCAGTGTATCATCTATGGTAAGCCTGCCTTGATTCTCCCCCATGACTATGATCAGTATGACTATGCAGTTCGTGGATTAGAGGCAGGGATTGCCTTGACTGCTAAACGAGAGGATACGGAAGCGATTGGACGTGCCTTTGATGAGTTGTTGGCTAGAGATGACTGGCCAGACTTGAACAGACTTAGTCGTGCAGCTCAAATCTATCAGCCAACAGAGATTCTGAAGAGCGAAATACATCGGCTCTTAGGGGACAAGGAGAAGTAAAAAATGAAGAAAGTATTGGTGACAGGTGCTACGGGCTTTCTAGGCAAGTATGTTGTTGAAGAGCTTAGTCAGCAGGGCTATCAGGTACGCGCTTTTGGACGCAATCGCAATGTGGGTCAGTCTTTAGAAAACTCCTCTGTGGCATTTTTTCAGGGAGATTTGACCAAGCAAGAGGACTTGGCTCGGGTTTGTCAGGGGATGGACATGGTTGTGCATGCGGGTGCTCTTTCTACCGTTTGGGGGCCTTGGGAGGATTTCTACCAGACAAATGTCTTAGGGACCAAGTATGTTCTGGATGCTTGCCGAGAGGCTGATATTCTGCGTTTGGTTTATGTGTCCTCGCCTAGCATCTATGCTGCGCCTCGAGATCAGTTAGCTATCAAAGAAAGTGCTGCGCCTCAGGAAAATAATCTGAACAACTACATTCGTAGTAAGCTGGCTTCGGAGAAGCTGTTTAAGGACTATCCCGATGTTCCGAGTATTATCTTACGACCTCGTGGGCTTTTTGGGATTGGGGATACCAGTATTTTGCCCCGAGTTCTCAAACTCAGTCAGAAGATTGGCATTCCCTTGATAGGGGATGGTCGTCAGCTCATGGATATGACCTGTGTGGAAAATGTCGCTCTGGCAATTCGCTTGGCACTAGAGGCCCCTCAAGCTAGTGGCGAAGTTTATAATATTACCAATGGGGAACCAAGAGCCTTTAAGGATTTGATAGAAGAAACCTTGAGAGGGTTGGGTTATCCAATAACATACAGAAAAGTGCCAGCTCCTCTTCTTTCAGTTATTGCCAGTAGTTTAGAGTTTCTGTATAAGGTATTAAAACTCAAAGGTGAACCGCCACTGACACGCTATACCTATTATCTGCTCCGTTATAGTCAGACGCTGGACATCAGCAAGGCGGAGCGAGACTTGGGTTATCGCCCTCAGATCAGTATTTCGGAAGGGATTGAACAATATGTCCAAGATTATCGAAAGCATTGATTATTTCCCAGCAGGCTATTGTACCAGCTACACAGGTTTGCTATTTAAGGGAGTTAAGAATCAAAAGATGACCTTTCCAGCAGGTGTTTTTCTTATCAAACACAGGGACAAGGGCTATCTCCTCTATGACACAGGCTATCATTACGATATTAAGACCCGGCTTCGCTATGGTTTCTATCGGCTAGGAACGCCCGTTCAAATGACGGAGAAGGACCAGATTTCACGTTTGCTGGAAGCGAAGGGAATCAAACCAGAAGAAATTAACTATGTTCTTCTATCACACCTACATCCAGATCATCTGGGAGGAGCTAGTTTCTTTCCTCGTGCAACCTTTATCTTGACAAAAGAAGTATATGAAGTCTACCAAAAACCCAAGTTGAAAGACCTGATTTTCAAGGAGTTTTTACCAGCTTCTTTTGAGAAAAATCTAACCATTATCAGAGCTGACCAGCAAGTTTCAACTTTTCCCTATCGTCCGATTTGTGATCTTTTCGGAGATGGCAGTATCCTAGTAGCCTCTGTTGACGGGCATGCTAGGGGGCAAGCCTGTCTATATTTTCCAGACCTTAATCTCCTCATTGCAGCGGACCTCTGTTGGGGAATTGACCTCTTACCTTACACCAAGCAGATGCACCTGATTCCTTCCTTGGTCCAGGATAATAGGGCCGACTATATCAGGGGGACAGAGTTTCTGGAGGAAGTCTTAAAGGCCGGTATTGAGGTAGTTGTTAGTCATGATCCTGTAGAAAGGATAGAGTCAATCTTACATGAAAAAAATAACCTTTCTTAAAACCTTTATCCAAACTCGTTGGCTTCATCATTTCAAATCTCGAGAAGCTGTAGAAAACTATCAGAAAAAGCAATTAGCCAACTATATGGACTTTTTAAAGCGAGAGTCTCCCTACTTTAAAAATGGGATTCCTAGCAACTTTGACCATATGGACAAGGCTTTTATGATGGAACATTTTAATGAGCTCAACACCCAAGGAGTGGATAGAGATGAAGCCTTATCCTTAGCTATTGAAAGTGAGAAGACCCGTGACTTCACTGAACTTAAAGGGGAAGTAGCCGTCGGTCTGTCTTCAGGGACGTCTGGACATCGGGGGCTCTTTATCACAACAGAGAAAGAGCGAAGTATGTGGGCTGCAGCTATCTTGGCAAAGATGTTGCCCAAGGGTCAGCTTTTTGGACACCGCATCGCCTTTTTCCTGAGAGCTGATAATGAACTCTATCAGACCATCAATACGGCGCTCATTCGTCTAGAGTATTTTGATATTTTCAAACATACAGATGAGCATATCGAGCGACTCAACAACTATCAACCAACGATTATTGTGGCGCCAGCCTCGATGTTGATTGAATTGAGCAAGCGTCTCAAGGATGGAGAGTTAGCTATTCACCCACAAAAAATCGTTTCGGTGGCGGAAATCTTGGAAGATAGTGATAGGGGACGGATCGCAGAAGCCTTTTCACTATCCATCATTGACCAAGTTTATCAGGCGACAGAAGGTTTCCTAGCCTGCACTTGCTCAGCTGGAAATCTACATCTCAACGAAGACATTATCTTTGTGGAAAAGCAGTATCTAGATGACCGCCGTTTTTATCCAGTGATTACGGACTTTAAGCGAAGTAGTCAGCCTGTTTATCGCTACCAGCTCAATGATATCTTGGTTGAAAATCCGGAGCCTTGTCCCTGTGGCTCCTACTATACACGGATTGACAAGGTCGAAGGACGCTCTGATGATATCTTCTACTTTGAAGGGCAGAATGGGGGACAGGTAACCATCTATCCAGACTTTATCAGGCGTTGCATCCTCTTTGTGGAGAATGTAGGAGATTACCAAGTTAAGCAACATTCCGAGAAATTAGTGGAAGTTTGTTTAAGCCGACGAGATGAGGACGTAGAGACAGCAATTTTAGCACAGTTCCAACTCTTGGCCCAGCAAAAAGAGTTCATAGTTCCTCAAATCCAATTTTCAGATTATCACTGGGATACTAGCCGTAAACTCAAACGAATCCAACGTTTATGAAAGGATAAAAGACAATGACAGAAGTAAAAAGACATGTAGAAATCGCAGGTTATGGTGTTTGCCTTCCCAAGCATACCGTCCAATTCAAAGACCAGACCCGTTATCGTGTAGTTGAAAATGAAGAAACGCAACTCGACTTGGCAGAGGTAGCGATTCAGCGTGCGCTTGAACATGCAAATTTAGATATTAAAGATATCGATTGCCTTGTATCAGCTAGTGCAGTTGGAGTTCAGCCTATTCCTTGTACTGCTGCCTTGATTCATGAGCGCGTGGCAAAAGGACTCTCTATTCCAGCTATGGATATCAATACGACCTGTACCAGCTTTATTTCTGCTCTATCGACTATGTCCCACTTGATCGAGGCGGGCGAATACAATCGTGTCTTGATTGTGTCTAGTGAGGTTGGTAGTTTAGGGCTCAATCCCAAGCAGAAAGAAAGTTTTGAACTCTTTAGTGATGGGGCAGCAGCCTTTATTTTCCAAAAAAGTCATCAGGAAAAAGGGGTCATTGCTAGTCTCCAACGTACTTGGTCAGAAGGGGCTCACGATACGGAGATTCGTGGAGGTCTGACTTCTTTTCAACCAAAAGAGTACTCTGAAGCGACGAAGACCAACTATATGTTTGACATGAAGGGGAAGAAAATCCTCCTCTTGTCTGCTCGTAAAATCCCAGTCATGTTTGAAGAGTTTCAAGAAAAAACACAGCTAGCCTTGGCAGACGTGGACTATATCATTCCTCACCAAGCAAGTCGTGCTCTTCCTTTGGTCATGGAAAAACTAGGTGTGGCTGAGGATCAGTACCTCAATCTCGTCACTGACTATGGAAATATGGTGTCAGTCTCTGTACCGTTTGGCTTGGCTTATTCTTTGGAGCATGGACTTATCAAGGAGGGAGATGTCGTCTACCTTATGGGGACTGCAGCTGGTATGACGGTCAATATGTTGGCTTTGAAATTGTAATAATCATCTAAACACGGAACGACTGGAACTTGAGCAAAGGTAAAAGGTTGCCATCTACCCCTGAACTGAGGTATACTAGTAGAAACATTAATTTATCAAGCAGTTAAGGAGAATGTTAGAAAAGGAAGGGGATGTATGACAGCTAGAAAAATGCAGCTACTCATGTCAAAATATGGTTTTAGTATTACCATCATGTTGGCAGAGTTGTTTATCGTCTTTGGTTTATTTCTCTATCTTGGGCAAATGGCTCCAATTGTCTGGATTATCCTAGTCATTTTAGTGAGCTTAGCGACTATTGTATCGAT
>NZ_AJRH01000069.1:0-5684 GCF_000297015.1 Streptococcus sp. GMD6S
AGTTCTGGAACGGAACAGTCTTCCATATGGTTGGAAAAGACATCCTTCGTTTCCACTCCATCTATTGGCCAATCCTTCTTATGATGTTGGATGTTAAATTACCTGACCGTTTGATTGCTCATGGTTGGTTTGTCATGAAAGACGGCAAGATGTCTAAGTCTAAAGGGAATGTCGTTTATCCTGAAATGTTAGTAGAACGCTATGGCCTCGATCCACTTCGTTACTACCTCATGCGTAGCCTTCCAGTCGGTTCAGACGGAACCTTCACTCCAGAGGACTATGTAGGGCGTATCAACTATGAATTAGCGAATGACCTCGGAAACCTCCTCAACCGTACGGTTTCAATGATTAACAAGTACTTTGATGGTCAAATCCCTGCCTATGTAGAAGGTGTAACAGACTTTGACAATGAACTTGCTCAAGTGGCAGAACAATCAATCGCTGACTACAATACCTACATGGAAGCAGTTGACTATCCACGTGCACTTGAAGCAGTCTGGATCCTCATCTCACGTACTAATAAATACATCGATGAGACAGCTCCATGGGTACTGGCTAAGGACGAAGCGCACCGTGACCAATTGGCAAGTGTGATGAGCCACTTGGCAGCTAGCCTTCGTGTCGTAGCTCACTTGATTGAGCCATTTATGATGGAAACCAGTCGTGCAGTCTTGATACAACTTGGTCTAGCAGAAGTTTCTAGCCTTGAAAACTTGAGCCTAGCTGATTTCCCTGCAGGTGTAACAGTAGTTGCCAAAGGAACACCAATCTTCCCACGTCTCGAAATGGAAGAAGAAATCGCCTATATCAAGGAACAAATGGAAGGCAACAAGCCAGCCGTTGAGAAAGAATGGAATCCAGATGAAGTCGAACTCAAACTAAACAAGGAAGAAATCAAGTTTGAAGACTTCGATAAGGTTGAAATACGTGTCGCAGAAGTCAAAGAAGTGTCTAAAGTGGAAGGTTCTGATAAGTTGCTTCAATTCCGCTTAGATGCTGGAGATGGTGAAGATCGTCAAATCCTTTCTGGTATTGCGAAATACTATCCAAACGAACAAGAATTGGTCGGCAAGAAAGTACAAATCGTTGCCAACCTCAAACCACGTAAAATGATGAAAAAATATGTCAGCCAAGGGATGATTCTCTCAGCTGAACATGATGGTAAATTAACCCTTCTCACAGTTGATCCAGCTGTACCAAACGGAAGTGTGATTGGCTAATAGCAAAAAACCAACGTTATACACGTTGGTTTTTCTTGTTATGTGCGAGATTTTCTAAGAAGTGGTCCATCTCCTTTTGCGACCGGAGAACAATTACTTTATCTGGATAGGTTTCTTGAATCCGTTGATAACGTTCTTTGGCATTCTTTGTCCGCCCATCCCAGAGAATCCATCGGATAAATTCCCAGTCAAAGCGTTCAGGACAGCCTGCTGCCATACTTTCTCTGACTTTACCTCGGTATGTGAGATACCGTTTAAAGGCTCGAAAGAGACAAGTCCATGGGGAAAAGTTGAGAAAGATGATTTGGTCAGCTTCCAGCATTCTTTCTTCATAGCAACACCAAGAGTAGTTGCCGTCGATGACCCAAGCTTCGTGCTTTGTGAGAAAGTTCTTCATCTCGGTCAACATCCATTCGCGGTCACTGTCTTGCCAACCAGGTTGAAATTGAAGTGTATCCATATGCAGTTTGGGGATAGAGTAGTAGTTTGATAATTTTTCAGCTAGGGTTGACTTGCCAGCTCCAGAATATCCGATGATTGTTATTTTCATTTTCTACCTTTTCTGATTAGAGGACAAAAAAACAGCCTCTATGGACTGTTTCTTATTTAGCAAGTTTAGCTGAAAGACGAGCTTTATCGCGGCTTGCTTTGTTTTTATGAATCAAACCTTTAGTTTCTGCTTTGTCGATAGCTGAGCTAGCAGCACGGAAAAGTTCTTCAGAAGGGTTTGCTTCGAAAGCTTTGATAGCAGTACGCATAGCTGATTTTTGAGCTGAGTTTTTTTCGTTTTGTTTAACGTTCAATTCAGCGCGTTTGATAGCTGATTTAATGTTTGCCAATGTTCTTACCTCCATATTTACTAACTATACTATTATATCTGAAAACTTATGTTTTGACAAGGGGAAATTATTTTTTTAGGTAAATTTCATCGATTTCATGGTTTTTAGTCTTGTGGAGAATAACCTCAGCACGATTCCTTGTCGGTTCGATATAGTTTTGTAGATTTGTGAGATTAATGCTGGTCCAAACCTGGTGAGCAAAGGCTTCAACTTCTCCAATCGGCATTTGCGTAAAGCGGTGGTAGTAGCTGTTGGGATCATTTTGGGCAAAGCTGAGCAGCTTTAAGAAACGATCCAGATACCAGCTTTCAATGTCCTCGACAGCAGCATCCACATAGATGGAGAAATCAAAGAAATCAGTAATGTAAAGGCGCTCATTTTGAGGGTTTTGAAAGACATTGATGCCTTCGACAATGACAAAATCAGCAGCTTTGACACGTTGTTTCTCTCCAGGAACGATGTCATACACTTCATGAGAATAGACAGGAATATCGACATCTTGCCCATTCTTTAGGCGGTCAAGAAAATTCAGCAAGGTTTCCATATCATAACTTTCAGGAAAACCTTTGCGATTTAAGATATCTTGGTCAATCAAGGTTTGATTGGGATAGAGAAAACCGTCAGTTGTCACCAATTCTACAGTAGCATCCGGGAGAGTACGTGATAAAAGAATCTGAAGTAAGCGACTAGTAGTTGATTTTCCCACAGCAACACTACCAGAAACCCCAATGATAAAAGGCTGAGATTTACTTTCGCGTTGGAGAAAAATTCCTTTTGAAAAGGCCAAATCATCCTTGGTGCGCTTGTAAATATGGATAAGATGAACTAGGGGAAGATAGACATCTGTTACGTCCTGTAGACTAATCTGGTCATTGAAACTCTTGATGGATTCTAACTCTTCCTCTGTCAAGGGAGGGGTTGTTTTGCGATGCAATGATTGCCAAGTCTGGCGACTGATTTTTTCAAAATGTAAAAATTCGTTGGTCATTTGTTTTCCCCTAGATATTTTGTTTATCATACCATAAAAAGCTAAAAAGATAAAGCGGTTTCTTGATGGTAGTAAGTCAATATCGTATAATAGAGGTAGATGGAGGTTGAATAATTTAATGATGAGATAGGGAATGGTTTCTGAAGACTTATCAGTTATTAAAAGTGAGCTTTTGGGTTCGCAACTTATAGGAGGTGTGTCATGAAAATATTAAAAAGTTATATATTGGAACTCTGTTTTATTCTCAGTTTTTCCTTACCTTTTATAAAAGGAGCGAATGCGGATAATGGTAGACGCTTTGTGGAAATCTATTACGGTTTTACTTTTTTGATGGAACATGCCATTGTAACAGTTGTCTTTATCTGTTCGCTCTTGATTGCTTGGCTACTAAAAAAACGGTGGATGAAATGGCTTGCTGCTGGTAGTTATCTATTTTTGATTTTGTGGATTGCTACAGAAGGATATCTATTCCGTATGTCACTAGAAGATTTGATACGACTTTGGACAAGTTTGGAAATCTTGACACAAACTTATCAGTTGGGTTTTTATCTAAACATCATATTGGGAATCTTGTTGATAATAAAGTATTTTAAGGTTAAGAAATAGTAATAAAAATGCGCCCGATTGCAGACGAACTGTTTTTTCCTGACTATGATAATTTGTAGTTCCCGATAGATTGTAATGTATTTCTAATAATTGAAAGAGATTGAAGAAAAGGTTTTTTGACTAGGATTCTTCAGTCTTTTTCATTTGATCATCACTTTGTAAACGATTTACAATTCAAGCCAAATTATGGTAAAATAGTTTTATGAGTAAAATGTATTATGCAGAAAATCCTGATGCTGCTCACGACATTCATGAGTTGAGAGTGGAGTTGTTGGGAGAAAACATGACCTTTTTGACGGATGCGGGTGTTTTCAGCAAGAAAATGGTTGACTTTGGGAGTCAGCTCTTGCTTAAGTGCCTAGAGGTCAATGAAGGAGAGAAGGTCCTTGATGTGGGTTGTGGTTATGGGCCATTGGGTTTGTCGTTAGCCAAGGCTTATGGAGCTCAGGTAACCATGGTCGATATCAATAATCGTGCCTTGGACCTAGCGCGACAAAATGCTGAACGTAATAAAGTAGAAGCAACGATTTTCCAATCCAATATCTATGAACAAGTTGAAGGGAAGTTTGACCATGTTATTTCCAATCCGCCGATTCGAGCGGGCAAACAGGTTGTTCATGAGATTATCGAAAAGAGCAGAGATTTCTTGAAAGACGGAGGAGATTTAACCATCGTCATTCAGAAAAAACAAGGGGCTCCAAGTGCTA
Source organism: Streptococcus sp. GMD6S (assembly GCF_000297015.1). Next base: position 4,361 of record NZ_AJRH01000069.1, read on the forward strand.
GAAATAAGATGGAAGACGTTTTTGGAAGTTGTGAAATTGTAAAGAAAGATAAGGGATATTATATCCTTAGAAGTGTGAAAGAATGAGAGCAGTTGATTTAATCCAAAAGAAACGAGATGGTCAAGAACTGACTACGGCTGAAATCAAATGGTTGGTAGAAGGCTATGTGGCTGGAACTGTTCCAGATTATCAAATGTCTGCTTTTGCTATGGCTGTTTATTTTAAAGGAATGACCACACGTGAGATTTCTGATCTGACGATGAATATGGTTAAAACAGGTCAGGAGTTTGATTTGTCAGCTATTGATGGGGTTAAAGTTGACAAGCATTCGACTGGTGGTGTAGGTGATAAGGTGACCTTGATTTTGGCTCCCCTTGTTGCGAGTTTCGGCGTGCCTGTTGCTAAGATGAGTGGTCGAGGTCTCGGCCATACTGGTGGGACAATTGATAAATTGGAATCCATTAAGGGCTACCAAGTCGAGCGAAGTCAAGAGGATTTCATTCGTCAGGTACAGGACATTGGTGTATCTGTCATTGGGCAGTCAGATCAGCTGGTTAAAGCAGATAAACTTCTCTATGCCCTCCGAGATGTGACCGCAACTGTCGACACGATTCCTTTGATTGCGAGTTCGGTGATGAGCAAGAAAATTGCTGCAGGAGCGGATGCCATTTTGCTAGATGTAACGGTCGGTGAGGGTGCCTTTATGAAGACGGTTGATGAGGCACGCGAATTGGCTCAAACCATGGTGGATCTTGGTAAGGCAGTTGGTCGAAAGACGGTAGCAGTTATTACCGATATGAGCCAACCCTTGGGACGAGCCATTGGCAATCGTCTCGAAATCCTTGAGGCAATCGAGATTCTTCAAGGAAAAGGTCGAGAAGATATTAGTCACTTTATCTGCGAGTTAGCTCAGATTATGCTTGGATTGGCTGATGTTGAGAAAACGATCGAGGAAATCCGTCAACACCTGGAAAATGGCCAAGCACTGGCTAAGTTTGAAGAAATGGTAACAGCACAAGGCGGTGATTTAGAAGATCTCTATCGCCCCGTCAAAGTTGCCCATGTGGTGGAAATTCCAGCTCAAGATACGGGTGTTATTTCAGCTCTTCCTGCAATGGAATTTGGCCTCTATGCCATGAGACTAGGAGCTGGTCGTGCAATCAAGTCTGATGACTTGGACTATGAAACAGGGATTGTTTTTGAGAAGAAGGTTGGAGACTCCGTTCAAAAAGGGGAAATTGTTGCAAAAGTTTATACAAATGGAAAAATTTCTTCTGAACTAGTTACAGAATTTCAAAAATATGTTAAAATAAATGATGGAGTG
>NZ_AJRH01000070.1:0-5647 GCF_000297015.1 Streptococcus sp. GMD6S
AGTTGTTTGTAGGGTGAGAGCCAGGGGTGGAGGAGCATTCCAGCAAAAATTGCAAAGACAGGTGCACCCACGACGGGGAAAAATCCTCCCAGAAACCAAGATACGATAGAAATGAGAAGGCAGGCCAAGATGCCTGCTCCATTTTTTGATAAAAATGACATATAAACCTCCGAAAATAAGCACTTATTATTATAGTCCTGTTGAGAAGAAAAGTAAAACAGAAAGTGAAAAATGCGGGGTTCAGATGGATTTTGCGGTCAGGGAGCTTTTGTAGTATAATAGTACTATGTTCTGTAAGCAAGGGGGATATCTATGGACTTAACCAAGCGCTTTAATAAACAGTTAGACAAGATTCAAGTTTCCTTGATTCGCCAGTTTGACCAGGCTATTTCGGAGATTCCTGGGGTCTTGCGTTTGACCTTGGGGGAACCTGATTTTACAACGCCAGATCATATCAAGGAGGTAGCCAAGCGAGCCATTGACCAGAACCAATCCTACTATACAGGGATGAGCGGTTTGCTGACTCTACGTCAGGCAGCCAGTGACTTTGTTAAGGAAAAGTACCAACTGGACTATGCTCCTGAAAATGAAATCTTGGTTACAATTGGGGCGACAGAGGCTTTATCTGCTACTTTGACAGCTATTTTGGAAGAGGGAGACAAGGTGCTCTTGCCAGCTCCTGCCTATCCAGGTTATGAACCGATTGTCAATCTGGTTGGGGCAGAGATTGTCGAGATTGATACAACTGAAAATGGTTTTGTTTTGACCCCTGAGATGTTGGAAAAGGCCATTTTGGAGCAGGGTGACAAGCTCAAAGCAGTTATTCTCAACTATCCAGCCAATCCAACTGGAATTACCTATAGTCGAGAGCAGTTGGAAGCCTTGGCAGACGTTTTAGGCAAGTATGAAATTTTCGTTGTTTGTGATGAGGTCTATTCAGAATTGACCTATACAGGGGAAAATCATGTATCATTGGGAACTATGCTGAGAGATCAAGCTATTATTATCAATGGCTTATCTAAGTCCCATGCCATGACTGGTTGGCGTTTAGGCTTTATCTTTGCTCCTGCAGCTTTCACAGCTCAGTTAATCAAGAGTCACCAATATTTGGTTACTGCGGCAAACACCATGGCCCAACATGCTGCAGTAGAAGCCTTGACCGCTGGTAAAAACGACGCAGAGCCTATGAAGAAGGAATACATCCAGCGTCGAGATTATATCATCGAAAAGATGACTGCTCTTGGTTTTGAGATTATCAAACCAGATGGGGCCTTCTATATCTTTGCTAAGATTCCAGCAGGTTACAATCAAGACTCCTTTGCTTTTCTCAAGGATTTTGCCCAGAAGAAGGCTGTTGCCTTTATCCCTGGTGCTGCCTTTGGGCGTTACGGAGAAGGCTATGTTCGCATTTCTTATGCAGCCAGCATGGAAACAATCAGGGAGGCCATGAAACGACTTGAGGAGTACATGAGAGAAGCATGATCCAGTCTATAACGAGTCAAGGTCTCGTACTCTACAATCGTAACTTTCGGGAGGATGATAAGCTCGTCAAAATCTTCACCGAGCAGGCTGGGAAGCGCATGTTTTTCGTCAAACACGCTGGTCAATCCAAACTAGCTCCTGTTATTCAGCCCTTGGTGTTGGCACGATTTCTCTTGCGAATCAATGATGACGGCCTTAGCTACATCGAGGACTACCATGAGGTGATGACCTTTCCCAAAATCAATAGCGACCTCTTTGTCATGGCTTATGCGACTTATGTGGCGGCTCTTGCAGATGCTAGTTTGCAGGATAATCAGCAGGATGCTCCCTTGTTTGCCTTCTTGAGAAAGACTCTAGAGTTGATGGAAGAGGGTTTAGATTATCAGGTTTTGACCAATATTTTTGAAATTCAAATCTTGAACCGATTTGGGATTAGCCTTAATTTTAATGAGTGTGTCTTTTGCCATCGGGTTGGTCAGGCCTTTGACTTTTCTTTCAAATATGGAGCTTGCCTCTGTCCAGATCATTATCATGAGGACGAGAAACGTTGCCATTTAAATCCCAACATCCCTTATTTGCTCAATCAATTTCAAGCCATTGATTTTGAGACCTTGGAGACCATTTCGCTCAAGTCTGAAATCAAGCAAGAGCTACGCCAATTTATGGATCAACTCTACGAAGAGTACGTTGGGATTCACCTTAAATCAAAGAAATTTATTGATTCCCTAGCAGACTGGGGACAATTACTAAAAGAGGAAAACAAATGAAAAAAATTGCAGTAGATGCTATGGGGGGCGATTACGCACCTCAAGCCATCGTTGAGGGTGTCAATCAAGCCCTTGCTGATTTTTCAGATATTGAGATTCAACTCTACGGAGATGAAAGTAAGATCAAGCAATATCTAACGGCGACAGAGCGCGTCAGCATTATCCATACGGATGAGAAAATCAACTCAGACGATGAGCCGACAAAAGCTATCCGTAAGAAGAAAAATGCCAGCATGGTATTAGCGGCCAAGGCAGTCAAAGAGGGAGAAGCAGATGCCGTCCTCTCAGCTGGGAACACAGGTGCCTTGTTGGCTGCAGGATTCTTTATCGTGGGTCGTATCAAAAATATCGATCGTCCAGGACTCATGTCGACCTTGCCGACCATCGATGGAAAAGGGTTTGACATGCTAGACCTTGGGGCCAATGCAGAAAATACAGCCCATCATCTGCACCAATACGCTGTCCTAGGTTCCTTCTATGCGAAAAATGTTCGTGGGATTTCGAAACCACGTGTTGGTTTGCTCAACAATGGAACAGAAAGCAGCAAGGGAGATCCGCTTCGTAAGGAAACATACGACTTGTTAGTAGCTGATGAAAGTTTGAACTTTGTCGGAAACGTGGAAGCGCGTGATCTGATGAATGGCGTTGCGGATGTTGTCGTAACAGATGGTTTCACGGGAAACGCTGTTCTCAAATCTATCGAAGGTACAGCTTTGGGAATCATGGGCTTACTTAAAAATGCTATTACGGGTGGTGGCCTTCGAGCGAAGCTAGGTGCTCTACTTCTCAAGGATAGTCTTAAGGGGTTGAAGACACAGCTCAACTATTCAGATGTTGGAGGAGCAGTCTTGTTTGGCGTCAAGGCGCCAGTTGTAAAAACTCATGGCTCAAGTGATGCCAATGCTGTGTACAGTACGATTCGTCAGATTCGTACCATGCTAGAAACAGACGTAGTTGCTCAGACTGCGCGTGAATTTTCAGGAGAATAAAAAAGATGACAGAAAAAGAAATTTTTGACCGTATTGTAACCATTATCCAAGAGAGACAGGGAGAAGACTTTGCCGTAACAGAGGCTTTGAGTTTGAAAGACGATCTAGATGCGGACTCAGTGGATTTGATGGAGTTTGTTTTGACACTAGAAGATGAATTTGGTATCGAAATCACTGATGAGGAAATCGACCAACTTCAAAGTGTAGCGGATGTAGTAGCGATTATTAAAGATAAAAAATAGCCAAAAGCAACATGCAAGTCATGTTGTTTTTTATTTGCAGAAAAAAGAGAAACTTTTAGTAGAAATTGCGAATAAAGAGATGAGAAAGAAAAAGGAGGAACATTTATGTATGTGACTGGTTTTTATCCGTGGTTCATTAAGTGGTTTTTAAAATAAAAATGAATGAATTGTTCATTTTCGAATTGTTTTTCGAATAGATAGGTAAGGAAAAGGGAAGGAGACTATGTGATGTATTTACCAATCTTATTGCCATGGTTGATCAAATGGTATTTAAAATAAATGAAATTTACCTGTTCATTTTAAATTACTTCTCGAAAATAGATAGGTAAGGAAAAAAGAAAGGAGAGAAGAAAATGATTTCAGTAATTTACCCAATCTGGCTATTTAAGTGGCTTAGAGGTTAAAGATTAAATATATAGAAAAAATAAGGAGAAAACAAATGACAAACTTTGACAACATGGAACAGAACTTTGTAGCTCTTACAGAAGAAGAGTTGACGGATGTGAATGGGGGAGCATGGCCGATTGTAGCTTGGGTGATTGCTAATCCTGTGACAGCAGCTAAAATTGCTGGTGGAATTACTGCAGCAGGAATTGCAGGTTATAATTATGTGACGAGTAGATGGTAATAGAAGGAGGAGATGATATGGAAAAATCTATTTTAAAATTTGAAACAATGACTGATACGGACTTGCAGGAAATTCAAGGGGGAGCCTTTCCCCTTCTTATCCCTGTGGCAGTTGGTTTTGTAAAAGGTTTTGTATATACAGGTGGAGCTATTTTAACAACTCGAGCACTCTTTTCAGGTAAATAGGAGTCTGCTATGAAAAAAATCTTATTAGGATTTGCTGAGGGGTATTTTGTCGTATCGATTATTCTTTATATCGCAACGTATTTGATTATGAAAAATCCGATCAATACTCTGTTTTATCCAGAAACCTATCCAATTCTGCTTGGTCTGTTTTATGTAGGATACAAGTACAAAACAAAAGAAAGTACGATTGGAAATTGATGAACCATCAGATCGGAGTTTGAGATGAAAGTTGTTCAATTACTAGGAAAAGCTTGGCCAGAGTTTATTGTATTGTCTAGCTCGATGGCTTATCTAATGATTAGAATTGTGGCTGATGTAAACAAAATAAATCTACCTACGTGGTTTGAATGTTTTGATATACCTACGATTTCATTATTTTTGATGACATTTATCTCACTTTATAGAAGTAAAGAGAATATCATTTCAGAATAGTTTATTTCTAGGCATTCATTTTTTAACGGTTACTTTAAGCAGGCAGAACTTTTGTTCTGCTTTTTACATTTAAATGATAGTTTATGCTTTTTGAAGTGCGTTTTAGGCGTAAAAATGGTTTATTTAGGAATATTTTCCTGTTTTCATCCTTATTTGGTTAAAATAATCTTACAAATTTTTAAAGAGATTATTAGAAAAAGGAGAAGGATATGAAATTTAGGAAAAGGCACTATCGTCCCCAGGTGGATCAGATGGATTGTGGCGTGGCTTCTTTGGCTATGGTCTTTGGTTACTACGGTAGTTATTACTCCTTGGCTCATCTACGAGAGTTAGCCAAGACGACCATGGATGGGACGACCGCTTTGGGACTTGTAAAGGTGGCAGAGGAGATTGGGTTTGAGACGCGGGCTATCAAGGCGGATATGACGCTCTTTGATTTGCCAGATTTGACCTTTCCTTTTGTGGCTCATGTGCTCAAGGAAGGGAAGTTGCTCCACTACTATGTGGTGATAGGTCAGGATAAAAAGCACATTCATATCGCTGATCCAGATCCTAGTATCAAGCTGACCAAGATTTCCCGTGAGCGATTTGCGCAAGAGTGGACAGGGGTTAGTATTTTTATGGCACCATCACCGGACTATAAACCTCATAAGGAGAAAAAACAGGGACTCCTATCCTTCTTGCCGATCTTACTCAAACAGCATGGCTTAATTACCAATATCGTCCTAGCGACACTCTTGGTGACCTTGATCAATATCGTGGGTTCCTACTATCTTCAGTCCATCATTGATAGTTACGTACCAGACCAGATGCGCTCGACACTGGGTATTATCTCTATTGGGCTGGTCATCGTCTATATTCTCCAGCAGATTTTGTCTTATGCGCAGGAATACCTCTTACTTGTTCTGGGTCAACGGTTGTC
>NZ_AJRH01000071.1:0-5551 GCF_000297015.1 Streptococcus sp. GMD6S
GAGGAAATCACTAAGGGATTCCTCAAGAAAACCATCGTAGCTAGAACGGAAATGACGACTGTTTTCTTTTTATTTAGGTAATTTTCTATATCTCGAAAAATTTTATCAAAAGGTAAGAAAATCAATAGATCTACTCCTAGCAAGAAAAAGAAGGAGGGTAAAAAGAGGTCAACCAATTCCTGCTGCAATTTGCTAGTGGTTTGGATGCTTTCTGAGAGAACCAGACAGGTTGCCAAAAGATTGACTACTAAAAGGAGGCAATAAACAAGACTCACTTTCTTTTGAACATGTAAAATACTATGTCTAGACTGGTCTGCTGTATGGAAATAATTTATCCCAGCGCACAAAACAGAAATTCCTACTATCAAAATCAAAAAATAAGCATTGGTCTGTTTTAAAGATAAAAAGGATTCTTTCCATAATAGACAACTACTAAAACTAATCTGGATGACTGCAATCAACAACAATAGGCGAATTGATTTTACCATTTCTTTTCCCTCCCTATATGGGATTATACCTTGTGAGGAGTTTGAAATGATAGTTTCCGCCTCAAATGTCCTTTTTTTGTGCTCAACTGACCAAAAAACAGCTCTGTTGTGAACAGAACTGTTCTTTTACCAGTCTAATCCTTAAACCAGAGAGCAATTTCACGTTTTGCAGAAGCTTCCGAATCGGAGCCATGAACTACATTTTGAATAGCTTGATTGTCTCCTGCTGCTTTAGCAAAATCTCCTCGGATAGTTCCAGGCAAGGCTTCTTCTGGACGAGTAGCTCCCATCATACTACGCCAAGTTTCAATCACTTTCGGACCTGATAGAATGCCCACCACTACCGGTCCTGAGGTCATAAACTGACGGATAGGAGGATAAAAACTTTTTTCAACCAAGTCTTGATAGTGTTGGTCAATCAAAACTTCTGAAACCGCTGAACGTAACTCTAATTTTTCGAGTTTGAAACCTCGTTGTTCCATTCTTTGCAGAATTTCGCCAACCAACCCTCTTTTCACACCATCTGGCTTAATGATAAAGAATGTTTGTTCCATATGGACACCTCCTTGGCATTTTAGTTCTTCTATTCTACCATACTTTATGAAAAAGTGGGAAAATTTTCTGAAATAAAACAAGAGAACCCAAAGGTTCTCTTGTTTGCTTTTATTCTACTGTTTCTTCAACTTGGATTTCCACAACTTCCTCTACAGGAGCAAGTTCTGCCTCTTCTTGTTCTGGAGCCAGATATTCTGCTTCATTGATAGCTTGTGGTTCAAGGTTACGGTAGCGAGCCATACCAGTACCAGCTGGGATGATCTTACCGATGATAACATTTTCCTTGAGTCCAAGGAGATGATCTTTCTTACCACGGATGGCCGCATCTGTAAGGACACGAGTTGTTTCCTGGAAGGAAGCCGCTGACAAGAAACTGTTGGTTTCAAGTGAGGCTTTGGTAATTCCCATAAGAACTGGGCGACCAGTCGCTGGGACTCCACCTGCGATAAGAACATCCTTGTTAGCATCTGTAAAGTCGTTGATGTCCATGAGAGTACCCATAAGAAGGTCTGTGTCACCTGGATCCATGACACGAACTTTACGGATCATTTGACGAACCATTACCTCGATGTGTTTGTCACCGATTTCTACCCCTTGGCTGCGGTAAACTTTTTGTACTTCACCGAGAAGGTAGGTTTCAACTGACAAGACATCACGAACAGCGAGGAGACGTTTCGGTTGGATAGAACCTTCTGTCAATGCCGCACCGCGAGAGACTTGGTCTCCAACTTCGACGCGCATACGGGCTGTAAATGGTACCACGTATTCGCCTTCTCCAGTTTCACCCTTAACGAAGACTTTCTTGGTACGAGTTGACGCGTCTTCTTCGATAGCTGTAACTTGTCCTTTGACCTCTGTGATGACCGCTTCCCCTTTAGGATTGCGGGCTTCAAAGATTTCTTGGACACGAGGAAGACCCTGAGTGATATCGGTATTTGAGGCAACCCCACCCGTGTGGAAGGTACGCATTGTAAGCTGTGTACCAGGTTCCCCGATAGATTGGGCAGCGATTGTACCAACTGCTTCACCAACTTCAACCGCATCACCAGTCGCCAAGTTGATACCGTAACAGTGACGGCAGACACCATGACGAGTGTTACATGTAAATACGGAACGGATAGTCACTTCTTCCACACCAGCATTGACAATTTCACGCGCCTTGTCTTCTGTAATCAACTCATTTGGACCGATGATCACTGCACCAGTTTCTGGATGTTTAACAGTTTTCTTAGTGTAACGACCGTTGAGGCGTTCTTCGAGAGACTCGATCATCTCTTTTCCTTCTGCGATAGAACGGATCAAGAGACCACGGTCTGTTCCACAGTCGTCCTCACGGATGATCACATCTTGGGCAACGTCAACCAAACGACGAGTCAAATAACCTGAGTCGGCTGTCTTAAGGGCCGTATCGGTCATACCTTTACGGGCACCGTGAGTTGAGAAGAACATTTCGAGTACTGACAAACCTTCGCGGAAGTTTGAAAGGATTGGCAATTCCATGATACGTCCGTTCGGAGCGGCCATCAGACCACGCATACCGGCAAGCTGTGAGAAGTTTGAGATGTTACCACGGGCTCCAGAGTCCATCATCATAACGATTGGGTTCTTAGGATCTTGGTTGGCAACCAAACGTTTCTCTAATTTTTCACGGGCTGCACGCCATTCAGCTGTAACAGCGTTGTAGCGCTCGTCGTCTGTGATCATACCACGACGGAATTGTTTGGTGATTTGTTCTACACGTTTGTGTGATTCTTCGATGATTTCAGCCTTGTCTTCAACAACTGGGATATCGGCAATACCCACTGTCAAACCTGCAAGAGTTGAGTGGTGGTATCCGAGATTCTTCATGCGGTCAAGTAGGGCAGAAGTTTCTGTCGTACGGAAACGTTTGAAGATTTCAGCGATGATATTCCCAAGATTTTTCTTCTTGAATGGAGGGTTGAGTTCAAGATTGCTGATTGCTTCCTTGATATCTCCACCTAGTGGCAAGAAGTATTTAGCTGGAACACCTTCTGTTAAATTGGCATTTGTTGGTTCTTGCAAGTAAGGCAGACCCTCTGGCATGATGTCGTTGAAGAGGATTTTACCAACTGTTGTAAGCAAGACCTTGTGTTTTTGCTCTTCAGTCCAAGGTTTGTTGAGGCTATCTGTCGCGATACCAACACGTGAGTGGAGGTGAACATAACCATTACGGTAAGCCATAACCGCTTCGTCACGGTCTTTGAAGACCATTCCTTCACCTTCACGACCAGCTTCTTCCATGGTCAAGTAGTAGTTACCCAAAACCATGTCCTGAGAAGGAGTAACAACTGGTTTACCATCTTTCGGATTCAAGATATGCTCAGCAGCCAACATCAAGATACGAGCTTCTGCTTGAGCTTCTTCTGAAAGCGGTACGTGGATGGCCATTTGGTCCCCGTCAAAGTCGGCATTGTAGGCTTCACAGACAAGCGGGTGTAAGCGAAGGGCCTTACCATCAATCAAGACTGGCTCGAAGGCTTGGATACCCAAACGGTGAAGGGTCGGTGCGCGGTTCAAAAGAACTGGGTGTTCTTTGATTACTTCTTCAAGAATATCCCAGATACGTTCGTCTCCGCGTTCTACCAAGCGTTTAGCTGCCTTAACGTTTTGCACAATGTCGCGGGCAACGATTTCACGCATGACGAATGGTTTAAAGAGCTCAATCGCCATTTCGCGTGGTACACCACATTGGTACATCTTAAGAGTTGGACCAACGGCGATAACGGAACGTCCTGAGAAGTCAACACGTTTACCGAGCAAGTTTTGACGGAAGCGTCCTTGTTTCCCTTTGAGCATGTGGCTCAATGATTTGAGTGGACGGCTACCTGGTCCTGTAATCGGACGACCACGACGGCCATTATCAATCAAAGCGTCAACCGCTTCTTGCAGCATACGCTTCTCATTTTGAACGATGATACCTGGTGCATTCAACTCAAGCAAACGAGCCAAACGGTTGTTACGGTTGATAACACGGCGGTAAAGGTCGTTCAAGTCAGATGAGGCAAAACGGCCACCATCCAACTGCAACATTGGACGAAGATCTGGTGGAATAACTGGAAGAATGTTGAGAATCATCCATTCAGGTTTATTTCCAGACTTGTAAAAGGCATCCAAAACATCCAAACGGCGGATGGCTTTGACACGTTTTTGTCCAGTAGCTGTTTTCAACTCTTCTTTGAGTTCAGCAATTTCTTTTTCAAGATCTACTTGTTTCAAGAGGTCCTGGATAGCTTCGGCACCCATCTTGGCAACGAATGACCCATAACCATACTCACGCAAGCGCTCACGGTATTCGCGCTCTGTCATGATAGACTTGTGCTCAAGTGGTGTATCCTTAGGATCAATCACTACATAAGCCGCAAAGTAGATAACTTCCTCGAGGGCACGAGGACTCATATCAAGGGTCAAGCCCATACGGCTTGGAATCCCCTTGAAATACCAAATGTGAGATACAGGAGCTTTCAACTCGATGTGCCCCATACGCTCACGACGAACTTTCGTACGCGTCACTTCAACCCCACAGCGGTCACAAACAATCCCTCTGTAACGAATGCGTTTGTACTTCCCACAAGCACATTCCCAGTCTTTTGTAGGACCAAAGATGACTTCGTCAAAGAGTCCTTCACGTTCTGGTTTCAAGGTACGGTAATTGATTGTTTCAGGTTTTTTGACTTCTCCATAAGACCATGAACGGACTTTGCTTGGAGAAGCTAGGGTGATTTGCATACTTTTAAAACGATTTACATCAACCACTATTTCTTCCCTTTCTATTCTAAATGAACTGCTTATTCTTGTTCAGCAGCTTCTTCTGTTGCTTCCGCTTTTGTTGCTTTCTCAGCTTCTTCAGCTTCAAAGGCTGCTTTAGCCTCTTGGGCTGCTTTTTCGCGGGCTTTTTCAAGGTCATCTACGTGGATGACATCTTCGTCCATTCCTTCATCCAAGTCGCGAAGTTCCACTTCTTGATCATCTTCGTCAAGGACACGCATGTCAAGACCAAGAGATTGCAATTCTTTTACAAGAACTCGGAAGGATTCTGGAACACCTGGTTTTGGAATTGGTTTTCCTTTTGTAATAGCTTCATAAGCTTTCAAACGTCCGTTGATATCGTCAGACTTGTATGTCAAGATTTCTTGGAGAACATTTGACGCACCGTAGGCTTCAAGAGCCCAAACTTCCATCTCACCGAAACGTTGTCCACCAAACTGAGCTTTACCTCCGAGTGGTTGTTGGGTGACGGTTGAGTATGGTCCGACTGAACGCGCGTGCAATTTATCATCAACCATGTGGTGGAGTTTGATCATGTACATGACACCAACTGATACACGGTTGTCAAACGGCTCACCTGTACGTCCATCGTAAAGGATTGTTTTGGCATCGCTATCCATACCTGCTTCTTTAACAGTGTCCCAAAGGTCTTCAGAACTTGCTCCGTCAAAGACTGGTGTTGCGATGTGGATACCAAGAGTACGGGCTGCCATACCAAGGTG
>NZ_AJRH01000072.1:0-5516 GCF_000297015.1 Streptococcus sp. GMD6S
GCAGCAGTTATCATCCGTGAAGACAAAACTCCTCGCGGAACACGTATCTTTGGCCCAGTTGCACGTGAATTGCGTGAAGGTGGCTTCATGAAGATCGTGTCACTTGCTCCAGAAGTACTTTAATTTTTAGAAACAAACTAGTCCCCTGGATTACTTTCCAGGGTGCCCTTATGGGCGTAAGAAAAATCAAGGAGAAACCTAATGTTTGTAAAAAAAGGCGACAAAGTTCGCGTAATCGCTGGTAAAGATAAGGGAACAGAAGCTGTTGTCCTTACTGCCCTTCCAAAAGTAAACAAAGTTATCGTTGAAGGTGTTAACATCGTTAAGAAACACCAACGTCCAACTAACGAGCTTCCTCAAGGTGGTATCATCGAGAAAGAAGCAGCTATCCACGTATCAAACGTTCAAGTATTGGATAAAAACGGTGTAGCTGGTCGTGTTGGTTACAAATTTGTAGACGGTAAAAAAGTTCGCTACAACAAAAAATCAGGCGAAGTGCTTGATTAATCACGAAGGAAAGGAGAAGTATAATGGCAAATCGTTTAAAAGAAAAATATCTTAATGAAGTAGTTCCTGCTTTGACAGAACAATTCAACTACTCATCAGTGATGGCTGTGCCTAAAGTAGATAAGATCGTTTTGAACATGGGTGTTGGTGAAGCTGTATCAAACGCTAAAAGTCTTGAAAAAGCTGCTGAAGAATTGGCACTTATCTCAGGTCAAAAACCACTTATCACTAAAGCTAAAAAATCAATCGCCGGCTTCCGTCTTCGTGAAGGTGTAGCGATTGGTGCAAAAGTTACCCTTCGTGGTGAACGTATGTACGAATTCTTGGACAAATTGGTTTCAGTTTCACTTCCACGTGTGCGTGACTTCCACGGTGTTCCAACAAAATCATTTGATGGACGCGGAAACTACACACTTGGTGTGAAAGAACAATTGATCTTCCCAGAAATCAACTTTGATGACGTTGACAAAACTCGTGGTCTTGACATCGTTATCGTAACAACTGCTAACACTGACGAAGAGTCACGTGCATTGCTTACAGGCCTTGGAATGCCTTTTGCAAAATAATATAGGAGGTAAATCTAATGGCTAAAAAATCAATGATTGCTAAGAACAAACGTCCAGCGAAGTTCTCTACTCAAGCTTATACTCGTTGTGAAAAATGTGGTCGTCCACATTCAGTTTACCGCAAATTTAAACTTTGCCGTGTTTGCTTCCGTGAATTAGCTTACAAAGGACAAATTCCTGGTGTAACAAAAGCATCTTGGTAATATCATGATACAAAGAGCGTAACAACCACAGCAAAAATAGAAAATTTGGTGAAGGAGCGATGCTCCAAAACAAATTTATCTTTTTTGCACAGGTTGTAGCTCGTTTTCAAATAAGAGTTCTCTCATTTGAATGTGTCAATACTATCTGAGCCCAGCTCAATCATTAACTAGCAAGTGCAACTTGCAAACTACTAGTAAGAGGAGAAAAACAAAATGGTTATGACTGACCCAATCGCAGACTTCCTAACTCGTATTCGTAACGCTAACCAAGCGAAACACGAAGTACTTGAAGTGCCTGCATCAAACATCAAAAAAGGGATTGCTGAAATCCTTAAACACGAAGGTTTTGTTAAGAACGTAGAAATCATCGAAGATGACAAACAAGGCATCATCCGTGTATTCCTTAAATACGGACCAAACGGTGAAAAAGTTATCACTAACTTGAAACGTGTTTCTAAACCAGGACTTCGTGTCTACAAAAAACGTGAAGATCTTCCAAAAGTTCTTAACGGACTTGGAATTGCTATCCTTTCAACTTCTGAAGGTTTGCTTACTGATAAAGAAGCTCGCCAAAAGAACGTTGGTGGAGAAGTTATCGCTTACGTTTGGTAAAATCAAGATACAAAGAGCGTCATGGGCAATGTGATAATAGGAAATCTGACAAAGAGTGTTAACACTCTAGGAAGATTTGTCTTTTTCACACAGACCATAGCTCGTGTTCAATTTAGCTGATTTACTGATCAGCCAAATAGAGAGTAAATTAGTTTAGGAGAAAAAGATGAAAGCTACTGAATTGAATGAAAAACTTATTGTTGCAGAAGACGCTTTGGCTGAATTGTCAAAAGATGACCTTGTATCTCTTTTATGTGAAATTGGTTATAGTCCTGCGGCTATTGATGTATTGACAGAATATCAGGAGTTTGTCAAAGCTTTTCGAAAGAAACTAGGTTTGCTCTAATCCGAATGCCCCCCGTGAAAACTGGCCATTCTGGCCTGACAATTTAACAGGAGAAAATAAACATGTCACGTATTGGTAATAAAGTTATCGTGTTGCCTGCTGGTGTTGAAATCACTAACAATGACAACGTTGTAACTGTAAAAGGACCTAAAGGAGAACTTACTCGTGAGTTCTCAAAAGATATTGAAATTCGTGTGGAAGGTACTGAAGTAACTCTTCACCGTCCAAACGATTCAAAAGAAATGAAAACAATCCACGGAACTACTCGTGCCCTTTTGAACAACATGGTTGTTGGTGTATCAGAAGGATTCAAGAAAGAACTTGAAATGCGCGGGGTTGGTTACCGTGCACAACTTCAAGGATCTAAACTTGTTTTGGCTGTTGGTAAATCTCATCCAGACGAAGTTGAAGCTCCAGAAGGAATTACTTTTGAACTTCCAAACCCAACAACAATCGTTGTTAGCGGAATTTCAAAAGAAGTAGTTGGTCAAACGGCTGCTTACGTACGTAGCCTTCGTTCACCAGAACCATATAAAGGTAAAGGTATCCGTTACGTTGGTGAATTCGTTCGCCGTAAAGAAGGTAAAACAGGTAAATAATGTTGAGTGGTTGATTTTTAACCACCAACCTATTTTCCAACTTAGTGCATAGCACACGATTTAAAACTAAAGAGGTGAAAACTGTGATTTCTAAACCAGATAAAAACAAACTCCGCCAAAAACGCCACCGTCGCGTTCGCGGAAAACTCTCTGGAACTGCTGATCGCCCACGTTTGAACGTATTTCGTTCTAATACAGGCATCTACGCTCAAGTGATTGATGACGTAGCGGGTGTAACGCTCGCAAGTGCTTCAACTCTTGACAAAGAAGTTTCAAAAGGAACTAAAACTGAACAAGCCGTTGCTGTCGGTAAACTCGTTGCAGAACGTGCAAACGCTAAAGGTATTTCAGAAGTGGTGTTCGACCGCGGTGGATATCTATATCACGGACGTGTGAAAGCTTTGGCTGATGCAGCTCGTGAAAACGGATTGAAATTCTAATAGGAGGACACTAGAAAATGGCATTTAAAGACAATGCAGTTGAATTAGAAGAACGCGTAGTTGCTGTCAACCGTGTTACGAAAGTTGTTAAAGGTGGACGTCGTCTTCGTTTCGCAGCTCTTGTTGTTGTTGGTGACCACAACGGTCGCGTAGGATTTGGTACTGGTAAAGCTCAAGAAGTTCCAGAAGCAATCCGCAAAGCAGTAGAAGATGCTAAGAAAAACTTGATTGAAGTTCCTATGGTTGGAACAACAATCCCACACGAAGTTCTTTCAGAATTCGGTGGAGCTAAAGTATTGTTGAAACCTGCTGTAGAAGGTTCTGGAGTTGCCGCTGGTGGTGCAGTTCGTGCCGTTGTGGAATTGGCAGGTGTGGCAGATATTACATCTAAATCACTTGGCTCTAACACTCCAATCAACATTGTTCGCGCAACTGTTGAAGGTTTGAAACAATTGAAACGCGCTGAAGAAGTTGCTGCCCTTCGTGGTATCTCAGTTTCTGATTTGGCATAAGAAAGGGGATAAAATGGCTCAAATTAAAATTACTTTGACTAAGTCTCCAATCGGACGCATTCCATCACAACGTAAAACTGTTGTAGCACTTGGACTTGGCAAATTGAACAGCTCTGTTATCAAAGAAGACAACGCTGCTATCCGTGGTATGATCACTGCAGTATCTCACTTGGTAACAGTTGAAGAAGTAAACTAATGAATTTTTAGGGGATGTGGCAATACTCATCCCCTAAAACTAGGTATAGTCATCTAAGATGACCATGTATAGGCGAGTTGATAAGGGAGACAACCTTTTCTCTCTTATCGGCGCTAGCATTTTACAAAAGAGGAGAAAATAATAATGAAACTTCATGAATTGAAACCTGCAGAAGGTTCTCGTAAAGTACGTAACCGTGTTGGTCGTGGTACTTCATCAGGTAACGGTAAAACATCTGGTCGCGGTCAAAAAGGTCAAAAAGCTCGTAGCGGTGGCGGAGTTCGCCTTGGTTTTGAAGGTGGACAAACTCCATTGTTCCGTCGTCTTCCAAAACGTGGATTCACTAACATCAACGCTAAAGAATACGCAATTGTAAACCTTGACCAATTGAACGTCTTTGAAGACGGTGCAGAAGTAACTCCAGTTGTGCTTATCGAAGCAGGAATTGTGAAAGCTGAAAAATCAGGAGTTAAAATTCTTGGTAACGGTGAGTTGACTAAGAAATTGACTGTGAAAGCAGCTAAATTCTCTAAATCAGCTGAGGAAGCTATCACTGCTAAAGGTGGTTCTGTAGAAGTCATCTAAGAGAGGTGACCCATGTTTTTTAAATTACTAAAAGAAGCGCTCAAGGTTAAACAAGTTCGATCAAAAATTCTCTTTACAATTTTTATCATTCTTGTTTTCCGTATTGGGACAAGTATCACTGTTCCAGGTGTGAATGCAAAAAGTTTAGAAGCTCTCAGTGGTTTATCTTTCTTGAACATGCTTAGTCTTGTTTCAGGGAATGCCATGAAGAACTTCTCCGTTTTCGCACTCGGAGTAAGTCCGTATATCACTGCTTCCATCGTTGTTCAATTGCTACAAATGGATATTTTACCGAAGTTTGTAGAATGGGGCAAACAAGGGGAAGTAGGACGGAGAAAACTAAATCAGGCTACTCGTTATATTGCACTTGTACTTGCATTTGTTCAATCTATCGGGATTACAGCAGGATTTAATACTCTATCTGGAGCAAAATTATTAACGACAGCGTTAACTCCACAAGTTTTTGTTACTATTGGTATTATCCTCACAGCAGGTAGTATGATTGTAACTTGGCTCGGGGAACAAATTACAGATAAGGGATACGGAAACGGTGTTTCTATGATCATCTTTGCAGGTATTGTCGCTTCAATCCCTGAGATGATTAAAGGAATCTATGTTGACTACTTCGTCAATATTCCAAGTAGCCGTTTGACTTCATCTATTATCTTTGTCGTTATTTTGATTATCGCTGTCTTGTTGATTGTATACTTTACAACCTATGTTCAACAGGCAGAATATAAAATTCCAATCCAATATACAAAAGTTGCTCAAGGAGCCCCATCAAGCTCATACCTTCCATTGAAGGTAAACCCAGCGGGGGTTATCCCAGTTATCTTTGCAAGTTCCATTACAGCAGCACCTGCAGCCATTCTTCAGTTTTTGAGTGCTACAGGTCATGATTGGGCTTGGGTACGTACAGCACAGGAAATGTTATCTACAACATCTCCGAC